>CAZOUZ010000032.1:9554-13851 GCA_964583115.1 uncultured Dehalococcoidales bacterium | reverse complement strand
CCCCAGATTATTCTCTGCTTTGCAATGCTCGATATTTTCAGCTACAATTCATACCGTATACACCTGCTGCCGCTGTGGGTTTTTATCCTGATTATCATGGGAGGCGGCGGTATTATTCTCGGCGTATTCTTTATCCGGACCCTGCTGCGGGTCTGGTCAGTCAGCAAGGAGTGAACCAGTGACCGAAAATACACCATCTAAAGTTGATATGGAAAAGATTGTTTCCCTTTCCCGGAGGCGCGGCTTCATTTTCCCGAGCAGCGAAATCTACGGCGGCTTATCAAGCTGCTGGGACTACGGGCCTCTGGGGGTGGAGCTGAAGCGCAACGTAAAAGAAGCCTGGTGGCGGACAATGGTACAGCAACGGGACGATATGGTTGGCATGGATGCCAGTATCCTGATGCATCCGAAGACCTGGGAAGCCAGCGGACACCTGTCCGGGTTTTCCGACCCCCTGGTGGAATGTAAGAGCTGTCACCAGAGGTGGCGGGCAGACGACCTCGAGGGCGACAGGTGCCCTTCCTGCGGTGGCGAATTGACCGAGCCCCGCCTTTTCAACCTGATGTTCAAGACTTTTATGGGGCCTGTCGAGGATGACGCCGGGGTGGTCTACCTGCGTCCCGAGACGGCGCAGGGTATGTTCGTCAACTTCCAGAATGTGCTCAATACCACCAGGAAAAGGCTGCCTTTCGGCATTGCCCAGATAGGCAAGTCCTTCCGTAACGAGATTACCACCGGCAACTTTATCTTCCGCAGTCGCGAGTTCGAGCAGATGGAGATTGAGTTCTTTGTCAAGCCGGGAACAGATGAGGAATGGTTTGACTACTGGCTCGAAGAGCGCCTTAACTGGTACGTGAAGTTCGGCGTTAACCGGGAGCACCTCCGCCTGCGGGAGCATGGTAAGGAGGAGTTGTCCCACTATTCACGAAGGACGGTTGATATAAACTACCTTTTCCCGATGGGCTGGTCCGAGCTTGAGGGTATTGCCAATCGCGGCGACTTCGACCTCACGCAGCACGCCAGCTTCAGCGGCAAGGACCTCAGCTACTTCGATGAGGAGACGAAAGAGCATATCGTCCCTTACGTGATTGAGCCTTCGGCGGGAGTGGACCGCCCGGTGCTGGCTTTCCTCTGCGATGCTTATGATGAAGAGCCGGACAAGGACGATATCAGGGTAGTGCTGCGTTTTCATCCCGCTATTGCCCCTTACAAGGCGGCGGTGCTTCCCCTCAGCCGGCGCCAGCCGCTGGTAGAGATGGCATCAGAAATTTATGCCGGGCTGCGCCAGTGCTGGACAGTTACCTATGACGATGCCCAGAGCGTCGGCAGGCGTTACCGGCGCCAGGACGAAATCGGCACGCCCTTCTGCGTCACCGTTGATTTTAAGTCGCTCGAAGACCACCAGGTTACCATCCGTGAGCGTGACAGCATGAACCAGATACGGGTGCCGGTCGGCGAGCTCCAGAATACCCTGCAAGCCAAGCTGGAAGGCGAAGACCTGTTCGTCCTTCCCCCCGGCGGGCAGATATGGCTGGAGGCGAACAAAGAAGAATAACAGGGGCGGAGCCACTCTTTAGGAAATACTAAGCTCTAAGCTCTAAATCCTGAACTTTTACGATTTCAATTTGTTTAGGGTTTAGAAATTAGAATTTCAGATTTCTCTGAAGTGGGGTGTTTAAGAGGGGCGAAGCCCCTCTTGAGGTTTAATAGAGAGAACGCAACACATATTCCGTTGCAAAACGGAATCCAGAAGAGTATGAGTAACTACTATGTTTACACCCTGGCGAGCAGGCGTAACGGGACTCTTTATGTGGGTTTTACCGGCAACCTCACCCGTCGCATTTATGAGCACAAGAACGATTTCGTTGAGGGATTCACTAAGAAATACGGCGTTCATAGTTTTGTGTATTTTGAGGAATGTGTTGACCGTGAAGCTGCTCTTCTACGTGAGAAGCAAATTAAGGAATGGAAAAGACGATGGAAGCTGGAAATGATTGAGAAGGTAAATCCGGAATGGGAGGACCTGTACGAACAAATAATGTAGATACTGGATTCCGACCCCGTATTAGGGTACGGGGTAAACTTCCGTCGGAATGGGTGGAGGATAGACAATCTTCTGTTTATCTGTCATAAAAATTGTATAGAAGTTGAGACTGATGAAATACGAAGCAGTTATCTTTGACCTCTTCGGGACGCTGGTTGATAACTTACTTTATGAAGAATATCTGAATATACTCAGGCAGGCGGCCTCAATTCTAACAGTGCCGTTTAATGATTTCAGACAATTATGGTCTGAGACTTCACGCGAGCGTAACCTGGGAACTTTCCCAACTGTAGAAGACAATATTGTATATATCTGTAAGAAACTGGGAGTAAATCACGCTGATGCACAGGTCAGGCTTGCTGCTAAAATCAGGAACGATTTCATTGCTCATTCGATGAAGCCACAACAAGATGCTGTTGATGTACTCTCTCGCCTGAAATCAGGTGGCTTTAAGATAGGACTTATAAGCAATTGTTCTCCTGAAACTCCGGTGATTTGGGAGAATTTACCTTTTATTACGCTATTTGATGTAGCGGTGTTTTCATGCTCAGTGGGAATGCAGAAGCCTGACCCACGTATCTATGAACTGGCGGTTCAGCAATTGTCTGTTAAATCTGACAACTGCCTCTATGTTGGAGATGGAAATGGCAAGGAACTAAGTGGTGCTAAAGGTGCTGGCATGCATCCGGTGCTTATTCGTCAAGCTGGCGAGGATGGCACTCAGCCCCATCTAATAAATAGGGAGGAGTGGGATGACCCGAGAATCTCCTCACTAACTGAAATCCTGGCTCTTTTGAAGGAGTAAAATATTAAAGGAGAGTTATTAAGGGGATACAGGGGATAGGGTTCTATGAAATACGAAGCGGTAATATTTGACCTTTTCGGGACGCTGGTTAATAACTACTCCGTAGAGCAACATGAAGGACTGCTCAGGCAGATGGCATCTGTCCTATCGGCGCCGTCCGAGGATTTTGTTCGGTTGTGGTATGCCACCTTCGATGATAGATGCACCGGGATTTTCAAAAGCCCGGGGGAAAATATTGACCACGTTTGCCGGAAGCTCGGAGTGCCGGTAGAAGATAGCCGGAGGAATCTCGCCGTTGCCATGCGGTATGATTTAACCAGGAATACGATGATACCGGTACCGGAGTCCATAATGGTGCTTTCTCATCTCAAAGCGGAAGGCTATAAGACCGGACTTGTTACCGATTGCTCCGCCGAGGTGCCGTCTATCTGGCAGGATACCCCCTTTGCCCCGTTTTTTGATGTTACCGTGTTCTCCTGTCTGGCGGGCATTAAAAAACCCGACCCGCGTATCTACCGCCTGGCAGCGGAACAACTGTCGGTGAAGCCGGAAAACTGCCTCTACATAGGCGATGGCAGCAGTCGGGAGCTATCCGGCGCTAAAGCCGTCGGTATGCACCCTGTGTTAATCCGCGACCCTGAAGAAGACAGCGCAAAAATGCACCGGGTCGAAGCCGAGGCAGATAACTGGGAAGGCGCGGTAATTTCTTCATTAGATGAAATCCTGGCTCTTTCAGGAAAGATGAGGGAAAATGATTGATTACTCCCGCTGTGCTTACAGGTACAAATATTCCTCGTTCATTATCCAGAGCTGGATACAAGTAATCACGGCCAGCGTTACGTAGACAGCTATCGGGTAACCTGCGCCAAAGATTAACTCCACAGCTATTCCTACGCCGTTAGCGATGCCCCAGGCAATCAGGATATTGAATGGCAGCGCTACCATTATTGTTGTCAGGAATGAATCAAAGAAATCACCGTAGGGCTCGACTACAGCGAAAAAGACTTCGTACCACGCCTCTATGAAACTTGTTCCCGAGATTATATACGTAATTCCCCAGATAATACCGGCGATTGACAGTACCAGGAAAGCACCTGAAAGGTAAGGCGTTTCCACCTCAAAGATACCCAGTATCGAATATAATATCCAGCCAGCCAGGAAGGACATACCTATGCTCAGAGCGATAATAACTAACGAAAGGACCCACCACCGGTAGTCTTTATAGTATACGAATTCTCCTTCAAGGCGGGCTTCTTCCTTCTGGGCTTGCATATCTTCCAACCGGCGGCCGATATCCTCTATTCTCCGGGTGGCTGGTCGTACGGCGGATGGCCTTGCCTCCGGCGTGGCTTCTGCGGTGGTTTCCAGAGCCGGTTTAGCTACGCTCGCGGCAGGCTTTTCGCCTTTCTGGACTGCCTTTGAAGTGCTTTTAACCGCCGCACGTTCCT
>CAZOUZ010000032.1:0-9454 GCA_964583115.1 uncultured Dehalococcoidales bacterium | reverse complement strand
CTAAACACTTTCCCTCCCCCCGATTGCATCGGGGGGAGGGATACAGGCCTGCCCGCCGTCCCGATAAAGTCGGGACTTCGGCAGGCGGGGGGATAGGATTATAAAAATAATTCATTTTGCCGACCTTCATCTGGGTGTGGAGACCTACGGGCGCATCAATCCCGAGACCGGCGTCTCGACACGCCTTGACGATTTCCTTGCCGCCCTCGACCAGGTCGTAGATTACGCCCTGGAGAACGGCGTTGACCTCGTCCTCTTCTGCGGTGACGCCTACAAGAGCCGCGAACCCGGCCAGACCCAGCAGCGGGAGTTCGCCCGGCGTATTAACCGGCTGTCCTCAAGCGGCATTCCCATCTTCCTCCTCGTCGGCAATCACGATATGCCGAATGCCATCGGCAAGGCTACCACCACTGAAATCTTCCATACTCTGGAAATAGAGAATGTTTTCGTGTCCAGCAAGCCCGATATCTACCGGATTGAAACTAAAAGCGGCACTGTGCAAATCGCCTCTCTGCCCTGGCTGAGGCGCAGCGCCCTGCTGAGCAAGGAGGAGACGAAGAACCTCAACTTCGAGCAGATTAACCAGAAGATGCAGCAGGTGCTGACCAATATTATCGCTTCTCATGTCTCCAAGCTCGACCCCTCCCTGCCCGCCATACTTGCCGCCCACGTCTGGGTCTCCGGGGCGAAGATAGGCTCGGAGAGACTGATGACGATAGGGCGGGAGCACGTCCTGCTGCCGGGTAATGTCGCCAATCCCGCCTTCGACTACATCGCCCTGGGACATATCCACAAGCGCCAGGTCCTGAATGAAAACCCTCCGGTTGTCTATGCCGGCAGCCTGGAGAGGGTGGATTTCGGCGAAGAGGACGACGAAAAGGGGTTTTACCTTGTTGAGATTGAGCAGGACGGGCAGAGCGGCAGCCGGAAAGTAGCTTTCGACTTTCACCCGGTGAAGGGGCGGCCCTTCCGCACCATCAACGTAAATATAGAAGCGGAGGATGCTGACCCGACCTCAACGGTGCTCAGGGCTATTCATCCTGACGGCGAAGACAGAATCAGGGAGGCGATAGTGCGGCTCCAGATTAGCCTGCCGGCGGAGGTCGAGGGACAGCTAAGGGACAGCGAAATCAGGGCAGCACTTAAAGAGGCTTACTATTCCACCGTGGCCAAGGATATAAAGCGGGAAGCCCGCCTCAGGCTGGGGCAGTCCGCCGCCGAGGAAATAGCCCCCATCGAGGCTTTAAAGGCTTACCTGGAAGCGAATTTCCCCCCGGAACGCGCAAAAGTCCTCCTCGAATACGGCGAAAAACTGATACAGGGGGAAGAGATAGGGGAAGAGTAGGATAGGACTGAGACCTGCTTATTAACAAGAATGGGGTGTCTAAGAGGGGCTTTGTCCTCTTAATTTTGAATATTTCCTCTTTTCGAGCTGTTGTATGCCGAAGATTACCTTCTAAATACGCAGCTCCAGACGCGGTTCTATTTTTACCTTCGGGACGTTCGTATCGCGCAGATGCTTGACGAACAACTGATGAAGCTCGCGCGCCACGTCCGGGTGCTTGCCTATTACGTTATTATTTTGTTCGGGGTCTGATTTCAGGTTATACAGTTCCGACCCGCCCGGCTCGACGTCGTAGAGCAGCGTCCATTCCTCAGTGGTAACGGTTGCCATGGAAGGCACCTCTGCGTTACGCCTGACACCGTCTACCGACTGGTCGGTATCACCGGAGTTGACGATTACAGGACTGCTGAAGACGTGCTCCCGTCCAGGCAGGCTCGGGTCTTTAACCATCGGCAGTATCGATTTACCTTCTACGCCGGATGGTATCTCCGTTCCCATAATATCCAGGACGGTAGGCATTAAATCGATTGCCGAGGCCAGGCCCTTGGTAACTCCCGGGGAAACGCCGGGCATGTAAATTAACAGGGGAATAGCAGTCACTTCCTCGTAGTACGGCGAACGTGCCCACGCTCCGGCACCTCCCGTACCCATTTCCGGATTACTGGAGAAGACCATTTTCCCGTAGAGACCACCATGTTCGCCGAAATAATAACCGTGGTCGCTGGTGAAAATAATGGCTGTATTTTTCATCAGTCCCATGTTCTCCACCTTTCTCATCAGGTAGCCGAACCAGGTGTCAACCATCGTTACCTCACCGCAGTAGGTGGCATGAGCTTTCTTAACCTTCTCTTCGGTAAAATCGGGTGAGTCCGGCCAGTAACCATAAAGTGACCCGATAAGTTCGCCATCGTATCCGGGCCAGTAAAGCTCCGTGTAGTAATCGGGGGGATTCCAAGGCTCGTGCGGGTCCCAGGTGTCTATGTAGAGGAAGAAGTCGTCTTTGTAGTTGAGCTCCAGCCACTGCATAGCACTGGCGAATGTCCGGGGGGCAAAACAATCGGTATCGATGCGGACTTTGGGTTTTGCATCCTCTCTGTAACGCGGGTCGCCTCCCCTTGCTCTCCATAGCTGTCCGGGGACTTCTTCAAAGGTCATGAAACCACGGTCGTAGTTCATTCCCCGGCGCAGATAAAAAGGCGTATCGACGATGGCCGCAGTGTTTATGCGCTTCCTGTTCAGTACCTGGGGAAGTGTTACCACACCGCTGGGGAGCGGTTCCCAGTTCATAAACGATACCGTCCAGCGGCCGGTCAGGTGGTCGGCCCGGGTGGGCATCGTCGGGAATGAGCCTATATAGAAACGGTCGAAGCGTGTCGACCTGGCGGCGAAGGCGTCTATAGAAGGTGTATGTATTTTGTCATTACCGTAGGCGCCTACATCTTTAAGCCTTAAGGTATCGGATACTACCCAGATAACATTCATTTATTACCTCCTGCAGGTATAAATTATCGCGTTGATTATAGCACTTTTACGTAAAAGTAAATAGATGTAAAGTAGTACCCGATGGTTTCCGTCCGGGCACCGGAGATGGCGTTCGATAAGCAATACGATTTGTTTTTGCCCCTCCCGACTATTTAGGAGTATACTGGGGATAACCGTATTCGTTGCAGCTTGCCCCGGTCAGGGACACCGCTTACCTCTCCATCCGGTAGCCAGCAGGGAAAAGGACCCGTTTTACGATGATTTCCGAACAGTGGCAGAAGAACCTTTATGCCATATTTGTTGCCCAGTTCTTCGTGATGATGGGATTTAACTTCGTCAATCCCTTCCTGCCCCTCTTCATCCAGCAGCTCGGCAGTTATACCAATGAAGAAGCAGCTTTCTGGTCGGGTATGGCGACAGCCGGACTCGGTATTGCCTTATTCGTCGGCGGACCCCTGTGGGGTATCGTCGCCGATAGGTGGGGCAGAAAAGCAATGGTGCTCAGGGCACAGTTCTGCAGCGTATTTATCCTGATTGGTCTGGGACTTTCCCCGAACGTTTACTGGGTTGTCGCCCTGCGCATCGTCCAGGGCTTTTTCAGCGGTACGATGACTGCTGCCCAGGCTATGGTGGCAGGTGGCACCCCCAGAGAGAAGATGCCTTTCGCCATGGGACTGCTTCTGGTGGCGGTGTTCAGCGGCACCACTCTGGGTCCCTTGTTCGGCGGCATTCTGGCTGATACTTTCGGCTACAGGCCTACCTTTTATATTACCGGCGCTCTCCTGTTTCTGGGCGGTCTCGTCGTGCTCTTCTTTACCAAAGAAAAATTCGAGCGTCCCTTGCCCGGGGAGTCTGCTTCGCTGGGCAGTCTGCTGCGCCTGGCGGTATCCAAGCAGATGTTCCCCTTGTTATTGACCCTGTGCGCCCTGCAACTGGGGCCGCAGATGATTCAGCCTATTATTCCCATCTTTATCAGGGAGATAGACCCGGCGGTAAAGGCGGCAACAATGTCCGGGGTCGCTTTCTGTCTGATGGGGGTAACGGCTGCGGTATCTTCCCTGGTTGCCGCCCGTCTGGGCGGGCGTATTTCTCTGAAGAAGATACTGATTTTCTCCTGCGTGGGTACCGGGCTGCTCTATCTGCCTCCGGTGTGGGCGGGCACAGTGGCGCTGCTGATAATCTTCATTGCCCTGACCGGATTTCTAAAAGGCGGCTTGATGGCGTCTTCGAACGCTCTGGTCGGTCTTTCCGCAGCCCAGAGCCAGCAGGGCATAGCCTACGGGGTAGCCCAGAGCGCCAACGCGCTCGGTATCGGTATCGGGCCGCTGCTCGGCGGCATCCTGGCTCCTCTGGTGGGTCTCAGGGCTGTCTTCGGTGTCGCCGCCGGAATCTTCGTGGCAGTCGGGCTGGCGGTTACCAGGTTTTTGAAAGATGTGAGCCTGGAAAGTCCTGATTCGGGGGATGTGGAAAAGCAGACAACGAAGTCCGGATAGATTGAGATTGTCCCCGGCTAGAGGGTAAAAATTCTGGCGGCGGCTTCCGCCACGTTCATTACGTAGTTGGGGATGATACCGAGAAGCAGCACGCCGAGGCAGGAGAATAATACGACCGCCCTCAGCGCTACGGAAGAAGGCACCTTTTCCTCGGAGGACGGTTCGCCGAACCACATTACCTTCACCACCCGCAGGTAGTAGTAGGCGGAGATAACGCTGTTTATCACGGCGATAATGACCAGCCAGAGCAGGCCGCTCTGTACGGCGCCCTTGAAGATGAAAAACTTGCCCATAAAGCCAGCGGCCGGCGGCATGCCGATAAGGGAAATAAGGCACAGGCTCAGGGCTAGAGTCAGTACCGGCGCCCGCTTAATCATACCTGAGAAGTCCTGGATGAGGTCGCTATCGAGCTTGTTGGTGATGGCGATAATGGTCGCAAAAGCTCCCAGGTTTGCCACCGTATAGCCGGCAAGGAAGAATAAAATACCGCTCTGCCCGGACATATTCATAGAACTGGAGACTCCCATTGTCGCCAGACCTACCATAAGGTAGCCGGCCTGGGCGATACTCGAGTAACCGAGCATACGCTTGATATTTGCCTGGGGAAGGGCGGTTATATTACCCACGGACATACCGATGGCGGCAAGCACGGCGAAGACTACTCCCCAGTTGGCGCTCAGCCAGTCCGGCAACTGGAAGGCTGAATAGAATACCCGCAGCAGGACGGCGAACCCGGCTGCCTTGCTGCCTACCGAGAGAAAAGCGGTTACCGGGGTCGGCGCTCCCTCGTAAACATCAGGCACCCACATATGGAAAGGAATAGCCGCTATCTTGAAGCCGAAGCCGGCTATCATCAATACTATACCGAAGATAAGCGCCGGGCTGGCTGCAACAGCAGCCGGAGCCATTGTCTGGATAGCAACGGCAATCTTGCTCAACTGCGTCTCGCCGGTAGAGCCGAAGACCAGCGCCATCCCATAGAGAAGCACTGCCGAGGCAACGGCGCCAAGCAGCATATACTTGATTGAGGACTCGGATGACTTTTTGTCTTTCAGGAAGCCGACCAGTATGTAGAGAGATATGCTGGCAAGCTCCAGGGCGATATAGATGGAGATTAGCTCGGTGGTGGCTGCCATCAGCATCATGCCCAGCGTCGAAAGGAGCACCAGGGCATAGTATTCACCCTGAAAGCGGGAGAACTTCGATACGTAATCGGTCGAGGAGAGAATCACCAGGGCGGCGATGCCCAGGAAAAGCAGCTTGAAGAAAATGGCGAAGCCGTCCACCGCCAGCATACCGTAGAATGCGCTCTCAAAAGTACCCCGCATAGCTATGGCGAAACCGGCGGCTACTATCAGGCCGATAATGCTTATTACCGCCAGGGCGCCCTTTCGCTCGATAAAGAGGTCGAGCAGGATTACCGCGATGGCGACACCCGCTAAAATTATCTCCGGTATAAAGAGTCCCAGATTCAAAATCTACTCCTTACTTTATCAACCTATTAAGCCCGCTATGGGCGCAATTCCGATTTTAATGATATCGGTCAGGACTGCCGGATAAATGCCGATCAGCATAATAAGCACCACGAAGGCGACCATATAGACCCGCTCCAGGCAGTCGGCGTCCTTGACTCCGTCGAACTCCTCTTTTACCGGGCCGTAGAATGCCCGCTGCAATGCCCAGAGGATATAGCCGGCGGCGAGCACCACGCCGATACAGGCAAGGATGGTGAATACCGGGGCGCCGCTGACGGCGGTGCTGGAGAAGCTGCCGACAAAGGTGATAAACTCAGCGGCGAAACCGCTGGTGGTGGGCAGTCCCAGAGAGCCCAGCCCGGCTATGGAGAAGATTACGGCGATAATCGGCATCTGCCTTGCCAGTCCACCGAGTTTTCTCAGGTCGCGCTCGTGCAGGTTGTGTATCGTCAGGCCTGCCATGGCAAACATAAGTCCGGTGAGCAGGCCGTGGCTTACCATCTGAAGTGCGGCGCCGGTAAGGCTAATCTCGCTGAGGGCAAAGATGCCGAGCAGGACAAAGCCCATGTGGCTCACGCTGCTGTAGGCAATCATTCTCTTGAGGTCAGTCTGCCTCAGGGTAAGGGCTGCCCCGTAAAGCACGCTGATTACCGCCAGCGTCAGCAGCAGAGGCGCATACTGCCGGGCAACATCCGGGAAGAAACTTACCACCCGAATCATTCCGTAGCCGCCCATCTTGATTAAGGCGCCGGCGAGCATCACGCTTCCCGCCGTCGGTGCGTCGGTATGGGCGTCGGGCAGCCAGGTGTGCAGGGGGAAGACCGGCAGCTTGACGGCAAAGCCGATAATCAGCAGGAAGAAGAGGGCCGTTGCCGACATAATCCCCTGGACCATGCCCAGTCCCTGCTGGGCGATTTCAACCATATCCAGGCTGCCGGTGACAGAGTAGACACTGATGATACCGGCCAGCATAAAGGCGCTGCCGAATAATGTGTATAAAACGTACTTTATCGCCGAGTATTCTTTCCTGCCCGAACCCCAGACGGATATCAGGAAATACATCGGGATAATCTCTATCTCCCAGAAGATGAAGAAGAGTATCAGGTCGAGCGAGCAGAATACGCCGAGGATGCTCGATTCGAGGAGCAGCAGCCAGGCGAAATACTCGCGCACCCTGAGTTGTTCCTTCCACGATATCAGGACTACCATAACACCGAGGAAGGTGGTCAGCACTACCAGAGGCATGCTCAGACCATCGACACCCAGGTGATAGTGAGCGTTGAGAGCCGAAATCCAGGGTATGTTTTCCTCGTACTGGATTACGCCGGCGGCTTCTGCCGACCTGTCAAAGCCGATAAAGATACCGATGGCGATAAGCAGGGGGATGATGGTGAAGATAGCCGCCAGGTATTTGGTCAGCTTCTCACGTTTGCCGCCGAAAATGGCGACGAGGATAGCTCCCACTATCGGTAAGAACACTATGGTTGAAAGATAACTAAACTGCAATTATTTTTACCCCTTTTCAACCAGCAAAATATAATACAAGGATAATAGCCAGGATACCTATGCCGATAAACAGTCCGTACAACTGTAGCTGGCCGGTCTGCACTTTGCGGAGCAGGCCGCCACCGTCTGAAATCGTTTCAGCCACTCCGTTCACGGCTCCGTCAACACCATAAGTATCGATTTTCTCCAGACCGTTAAACAGTCCGCCGATTAAGCTGATTCTTACGATTACGTCTTCATATAGTTCATCGAACCAGTACTTTTGTAAGAACAGAGTGTAGAAGGGTTTGAAAGCACTGCCGATTTTTTCCGCTGAAATCCACTTCTTGCTGTACATGGCGTAAGCCAGCAGGATACCCAGACCGGCAAGGAACAGCGAGAGCCAGGGAAGTCCCATTCCCAGCACGCCGAAGAAGCCGGGAGCGTGGGCATGGTGTTCTCCCATAAACTCGACAAATCCTCCGCCGGTATTCCATAAGCCGGAGACAACCGCCAGCGCCGCTAGGACAACCATAGGAATAACCATTACCTTTGGCGATTCGTGGGGATGGCTGTGAGCCTCGGGGTCGCCTCCCCTGTATTCTCCGTGGAAGGTGAGGAATACCGCCCGGAACATGTAGAAGGCGGTCATAAATACCGTTATCATTGCCAGGACGCCGAGTACGGGCGCGTGCTCCAGGGCGGTGGCGACAATCTCGTCCTTGCTCCAGAAACCGGACAGCGGCCATATTCCCGCCAGGCTCAGTGAGCCGATAACGAAGGTCATATATGTCCAGGGCATTATCTTTCTGAGGCCGCCCATCAACCGCATATCGAAGGTGCCGCTGGCGTGGTTGACGCTGCCGGCGCCAAGAAACAGCATTGCCTTGAAGAAAGCGTGGTTAAAGAGGTGGAATATTCCTATCGCCGCAGCCGCTTTGGCAGCTTCGACGGTAGCGTGGCCGCCGTGGGCGATGCCGATACCGGCGGCGCCAAGCCCGAGCATCATATAGCCGAGTTGGCTGATTGTCGAGTAGGCAAGCACCCGCTTGATATCAGTCGCTACCAGGCCCATCGAGGCGGCGAAGATGGCGGTAACGCCGCCGATAATAGCCACCGTGGTTACTGCCTGCAACGACTGGGCGAAGATAGGCAGGGTGCGGGCGACAAGGAAGACGCCAGCGGAGACCATCGTGGCGGAATGGATAAGGGCGCTGACCGGCGTCGGACCTTCCATAGCGTCGGGCAGCCAGACGTGGAGGGGGAACTGGGCCGACTTGCCCACCGCGCCGGAAAAGATGCCGATAGCCACCCAGGTGAGGGCGGTACCGGCAAGGGCTGCCGTTCCGGCCAGTCCGTGCAGTTCGGCGATATCAAATGTGCCGGTCTTGGCGAATATCACCAGGATAGCGGCAAGGAAGCCGAAGTCGCCAAGCCGGGTAACGATAAAGGCTTTCTTGGCTGCGTTGGCAGCCGAAGGGCGGTGGAACCAGAAGCCGATGAGCAGGTATGAGCACAGCCCGACCATCTCCCAGAAGACGAAGACCATCAGCAGGCTGGCTGACATAACCACGCCCAGCATCGCAGCGGTGAACAGCGACATCCAGGCGTAGTAGCGGTGGTAACCCGGGTCTCCGTCCATATAGCCCTGGGAGTAAATCTGTATCATCAGGCTGACTGTCGTAACCACCACCAGCATCACCGCCGTCAGCGAGTCAACCATTATCCCTATCTGAATATTGAGGCTGCCGATAGTCGCCCAGCTTATGTCCGGTACTTCTATCTCGTGGTTGGGCGCTCCCAGTACCGTCGCCAGCGTCCAGATAGACAGGACCAGGGAGACGCCGATGGCGGTAATCGTGATATAACCGGCGACTCTCGATTCCGCTTTAACCAGGGGCCTGATTATCAGCGAGATAATCAGGAACGATATAACCGGCAGCAAGAATATAAGCCAGATTAATTGTCCAGGCATTACAGTTTCCTCAGCACCTCGTCGATAACGTGTTTTTTATCTTCCGGTATCAGAATCCGGTAGGGTGCCAGTTCCTTTCCCATCGGCTCCCCGGAAGCAGGAAGTATCCGGGTAGGAATCCCTTCACCTTCGAAGAGCTCCTTCCAGGTCTCGGCAATCATCAGATTTTTGGTCTGTTTAATTTCTGTCCACATTGTAT
>CAZOUZ010000031.1:0-14300 GCA_964583115.1 uncultured Dehalococcoidales bacterium | reverse complement strand
TACTTCCCGGACCGGAGGACGTCAAGGAATGGATTGAACCCATGCTCGATATGCTAGTCAAGCCGCTGACCGGGAAGGAAAAAGAGAGCGGAATGCACAGCCCTGACCACAAGAGAATCCTATTCGAAGGCACCCTCATTGAAGCCCAGGACTTTTACGAGAAAACAGAGCATGTCCCGGAGCCTTTGAACGCTCCTATCTCCGTATATTCCGACGGTCTTCCGGTGATAATACCCACCGAGGAACGCGTTAAGGAGATGCTGAAAGGCACCAGCCACAAACCGGACGAGCTGATAGCCTACCAGTCCGACAGGATAGGACGTTTCGGCGCCACAACGAAGAAAGGTGACGCGGTGCGCTTCCAGCCCAGGCTCTGGACGGCTACCGTGGAACAGGTGGCGGTCAACGCCGTAATGGCAGGCTGTAAACCGGAGCATTTCCCGGCCGTACTTGCCATTGCCGAATCAGGAATTACTACAGGTACCACTGTATTTAACAACCAGTGGGTAGTTATCAGCGGTCCTTTTGTCAAGGAAGCGGGAATGAACGCCGGCCTCGGCATGCTCGGACCCGGCAACCCGGCAAACTCGGTAATCGGCCGCTCCTACCAGGTTATGGCGAGAAACCTCGGCGGCGCTATTACGGGCGTTAACCGGATGAGCAGCCTCGGCGCCCCTGTCAACAGGGGAGGAATGGCATTTGCCGAATGCGCAGATAAACTGCCGCCCGGCTGGAAAGGCATGAATGAAATGGCCGGCTACAAGAAAAACGAAAGTGTTGCCATGGTTATGGGCACAGAAGGCGGCTTAACCGGTGCCCAGTTCTCCCCGGGCGGATACCGGGCTCTCCAGAAGAGCGGCCACGGCGGAATGGCAAGGAAACTCGGTGTCAAAGGTGTTCCGGGCCCGCACAACTGGCTGGACTGGATATTACCCGATATCTGGGTGGGTGAACGCGAGGGACCCAGGACATTTGTAATGGTCCACGAGATGGCGAAGCACCTCTGGGACATTGGCTTCAAGACCAAGGAATCGGTACTGGAGTACATCTGGAAGAAGAGCTTCGAACCGCTGAGCACGTATCGCAACCGCTCCTGGGTCGATTTAACCACGAACGGCTGGCTGGGTGATGAACCGTTATCCGGGAAGCCGTGGAAAGAGCTCCCCGATGACCATATGGTATCGGTCGCAGGTGAAAAGCCTGAAGACAATTGCATAATTGTCTGCGGTTCCGATGAAGAAATATGCTTCCAATTCCCCGGCGGATTCAGAGGCATATGGGGCTCTGAACCCGTTTTCAGCATAGACGCCTGGCGATAGGACTGGGCTTTACGTTTGAATATTTGCCGGGCCGGCGCCGGCACCGTTACGGAATATCAGCGGTGTCGGGAGCCGGTTCGGCAGATTCATTTAAATTGACAAAGAAGTCGGACACGTGTTAGATTTTTTATAGGAAAGTGTATCATGAGAGAGGCTGAACTTCTTGAACTGATTGTCGCCAAGCACAATGAACTTGAAGAATACCATTCTATGGATGTTAGCAGTTCACTGGTGAAGCTCCTGGAAGAAGAAATCAAGGAGCTTGAAACAATCTTCGCTACCAATGATACGAAACGCCTGGAACTGCGCATATTCTTAGATACGTGCGATGAGAACAAAAAAGCGCCGGTCAGGCTCGGATAACCACTGCAATCCGCCAGCGCTGAAGTTGTCTCCCCCATACCTGTCCTGACATTTACGGTTATAGTAGTCCGTTTATCAGTATCTGGCTGTGGTCGTTTATATTAAAAAATGAAATGTATTTATTTCGACTATGCCGCAACAACACCGACACACCCCGAGGTGCTCGAGGCGATGCAGCCCTATTTCACGGTCTCCTTCGGCAATCCCTCAAGTATCTATTCCTACGGCCGGGAGGCAAAGGCAGCCATTGACGCAGCCAGGACCAGTGTCGCCAGGCTCATCGGTGCTCAGGATGAGGAAATCGTTTTCACCGGCGGCGGCACCGAAGCAGATAACTTCGCCATAAAGGGTGTAGCCCACACCAACAGGTCCAGGGGGAACCATATCATTACCAGCACCATCGAGCACCACGCCGTGATAGAAACGTGCCAGTTTCTTGAAAAAGACGGGTTTGAAGTCACTTACCTTCCCGTGGACGAGTATGGCCTTGTCAGCCCCGATGATGTCAGGAAGGCAATCACCGGAAAGACTATACTTATTTCACTTATGTATGCAAACAACGAAATAGGCACTATAGAGCCTATCAGCGAAATCGGCGACATCGCCAGGGAAGCCGGAGTATATTTTCATACCGACGCGGTGCAGGCGGTGGGACATATTCCGATAAATGTAAATACCCTGAAGGTGGACTTACTGGCGACATCGGCGCATAAGCTTTACGGACCCAAGGGAGTAGGCGCCCTTTACATCAGAAAAGGCACCAGGGTAACTCCCTTTATTCACGGAGGCGAGCAGGAGAAAAGGCGGCGGGCAAGCACTGAAAACGTCCCCGGAATAGTCGGATTCGGCAAAGCCGCCGAGCTTGCCCGGCTCGAAATAAACGAGGAAGAGCAGAGACTGACCGCCCTGCGTAACCGTTTAATTGACGGTCTAATGGCAAATATAGAAGATATACGCCTGAACGGTCATCCGGTTACCAGGCTGCCCAACAATGTCAATATAAGCGTTTCCTATGCAGAAGGCGAATCAATGGTGCTAAACCTCGACTCGGAAGGCATCTGCGCCTCGACCGGCTCCGCCTGCAGCGCAACGAGTGTCGAACCCTCCCACGTGCTGCTGGCTCTGGGACTGCCCCCTGAACTGGCGCATGGTTCGTTAAGGCTTACGCTGGGCAAGTGGACTACGGAAGACGACATAGAGCGGGTCCTGGAAGTCCTGCCCGGAATCGTCGCCAGGCTCAGAGCCATGTCCCCGCTATACAAAAAATAAGGGTGGCCCGCTCCGACCTGTTCTCCGGCACCTCTATCTCCATAATTACGGGGTAATCACGAATTAAACCGGCTCCGTCCTGTGAAATCTGACTATCACCCGCCAGTCTTCGTTCTCGTGAAGCATGGTTTCTTCGGTTTCTTTAATCAGCCCGAGGAAACCGGAATAGTCCTGCACATGGACCATTTTGTCCTTGAGCTCTTTGAGGTGCCACACCATCTCAGCCGAACGCATCGAGTTTCTCAGGTAGTCCCGGTGCGTTCGGATAGCGGTTATGCTGGCGGCAACAGCCGGAAATATAATAGCCATAAAGGCAAAAGTAGTCCCAAGCAAATGAGAGCCGATATCGGCGATGTGGAGCAGGGCAGCGCAGATAGTCAGTCCAAACAGGACATAGCTGGCAATGGCCATGCGCTGGTGCCTCCGGTAATGGCGTTTTCTGGTGCCGTCATGGTAAGAAATCTGGTCCTCGAGCCATGCCTCACACAGAAAATGCCTTATACCCTCGAACAATGAAGAGTCCGGCGTCTGCCATTGAGGTCGCCGGCTCCAGAATGACGTAAAGGCGGCTACCATCCAGTCCTTGGGTGAATAGGCGAGGCTTAAGTGGCGGGGCGGCCGCAGCATGGTTACTTCTACATTCGCTACAGCCATAAATAGCGCCGAGCGAAATCGCTCCGCCAGAAACCTGTAGTCTATCCACTTTTCATGCCATCGCCGGCGGCGACTCACCAGCACAATGGTCAATACGGCTAACATCAATACTATTTCAGATATTAGAATTATTGGCCGGTCAGGCACGAAGAGAATCTGGAATGCTGCTATAACAACAGCAGCCAGAGCCAGCGCGTAAATCAGGGTCTCCGCCCGATAATAAAGGTGCTGATAGTTCAGGGCTAATATATCGCCGCGGACATAATGGCCCAGGATATATTCCACAATCGACCGCAACCTGCCCGAAGGCAGCCCGGCACTTTCAGCCCGGCTGGTGAAAAAACCGGTATCCCGGTTTAACCGGGTCTTGAACTTATCGGGGTTAACCTGTTCCGAGTTATATTCATCAAGGTCATGAAACGGCCTTGTGTCGATACCGCGTCCTGTTGCAAACTCCATTTGGGAGGGGTCCCCGGTGTGTATCCAGACCAGAGGACAATTACTATCGCGGGCGTACCGGACTATTTCCTGAGTGCCTCCATGACCGGCAGACAATTTCCCATCCCAGAGAGCAATAAGCACATCGCACTGGTCAACTATATAGCGCCCGACCTGCTCATAGGCTTCAACCCGGCTGCCCCTGGGCGGCAGCGTTCTGACAGTCCTGGCTTGAGAAAGCAGCTCTTCGAATTCTTTTCCGGACTCCCCGGTCTCGAAGTCCTCCATATAGTCGTATTTCTCCAGGGGGAGGACTGCTTCAAGCACCGCTCCCGGAACCTTGAGAACTTCCCGGGCAACAAGGCGGTCAGCACCTTCAGCAAGCGCGGATATAACACACAGGAGCAAGGGAGTGTTCCGTAAGGATGGCACCAGTTGCCTGATGCTTTCTATTGCCGACCGGACGGCATCAGTAAGTGCGGGCTGGTTGTCCAGCTTCCTGTGACCGGTGACGCCTATTACGATTCGTACCGGGATTGTCCGGTCAGGTGAAGCGGAGCCGGGTTGTTCTATGCTTCCCATCACTTACGCCCTCATAAGTGGAAGTTATCCACTCAGTTCCTCCAGTGCCTGTTCAGCCATTTCAGTCAATGACCGGTCTTGCGATAGCTCTATGCACTCCTCAAGGTCAGCCGTTGCCTCAGCTTTATCGCCCAGCGCTTTGTAGGTACTACCCCGGTAGTAATAGGCGGTAGCGTCATCAGGGTTTAGCTCGATGGTACTGGTAAAATCAGCTATCGCCCGGTCATATTCCCCTGTATTCAGGTAAATAATTCCGCGAAGGCGGTAGAAGTCAGCATCATTCGAGTTAATCTCGATAGCCCTGGTGATATCGGCAACAGCCATATCGTATTCCCCTTTGTAATAGTAGGTAATCCCGCGGTCGTAGTAAGCATAATAGTAACCGGGGTTTAGCTCGATAGCCTTACTGAAGCCATCGATGGCCATACCGTATTCCCCTTTGTTAAGGTAGGCGTCCGCCCGGAAGTGATAGGCATCGGTGTAGTTCGGGTCAAGCTCAACGGCTCTGGTAAAATCAGCTATCGCCCGGTCATATTCCCCTGAATAATAGCAGGTAAGCCCCCGGTTATAGTAGGACTCGGCATTATTGGCATCCAGCTTAATGGCTTTATCAAACTCTAAGATAGCCAGGTCATACTGGCTATCTTCCAGCAGGTCAACACCGGTATTATAGTGCTGCTCCGCCGTCTCCCCTGGTAAGAAAACAAACAGGGCGATAAGTGCCACCAATACCGCGGCCGTCCCGGCCCAGAGCCACCGCCGCATCAGTAAGGCCTTCACCTTTTCGAGTGCGGCAGGCTTCCCTACCGGGACAGGCACCCTTTCCTCAGTCTCTGCCGTCTCTATACCATTCTGGGGTACACCTTCTTGAGCCAGAATTTGTTGCGCTGTATCGACAAGCCGCTGCAAATGTTTCTTCAGGGGGCGTGTCTGAGCATCCAACCAGTGATGTCTGCTTATGAAATACTCCATAGCTTTGGAGAGGGGTGTATCATCAGTCCGGAGCGGGATGATGGGAATACTCTTGCCTGCCGCTCTTTGCACCTCTCTTATTACCTGCGGTGAGCTGTTTGAGTTGGATGATAACACCAGGACAAGGATACGGCTACTATCAATGGCATCGACGATTGTCGCAGCCCACTCCGTACCGGGTAAGACATCACGCGGAGCAATCCAGCACCGTATGTGGCTCGATTCGAGCGCAGCACATACCGCCTCGGCAACAGGCTTGTCCTGCGACGCATAACAAATAAAAACTTCGTGCGGCATCTTAACCAAGCCTCATTACCTCCAGCTCGACCTTAGCCAGGAACTGCGGTATCCCGCGTACTGTCTGCCTGTCCAGCTCCTTAACGTCTTCCGGCAGCTCTTCCCAGGATACCAGATAAGGGCTGACCTTTTTAACCACGTCCCTCTTTTCGCCCCGCTTCCACCCACCAAGAAGTCTCTCGACATTCCACCGGGCATGCTCCATCTCCGCCATAACCTCGATTTCATCATCGGTGAATTTCATCTTCGCCACTTTACCACCGGCAACGCTGACCACAGTGCAGCCGACCATGCGAAGCTTGTTGGAAATGTCATCGGCCTGCTGCAGGTTCGATTCCCTGAGGTAATCGGACAGCTTGTCCCAGGATACCAGAGCCGGGTCATCCGTAAGGTGGCTTCTGGCCCTGGTTGCACGATAGTTCTCATGAATTGCCCGGGCAATATTTTCTCTGATGTCCGGTCCCATCGGCGGCTGGGCGCTACCAACAAAGGCTCCAATCGTCATGGCGTCCACAGGCAGACGCAGCAATGCCATTGAGCTTGCCCAGTCATCATCTGTAAGGAGTCTGGCTGCTTCACCTCCGCTGCCCTCAAGGACAGCAACCTGTGCCCCGAGAGCCAGTGCTATCCTGTACTCGACCGCAGAAACAGCACCGCCATTTATACCCAGCACCCTGACTTGGGACGAAGGCAAGCCGGAAGCGATAATATCGCTCCAGTAAAGCAGCGGCTCCATAGGGCTCAGGTCGCCTCCCTCAGAGCGGCGAATCTCACCGTACCGGTCATCTTTTCTCACTCCGGCAGGCAGCCTGCGGGGAATATAACCGATGGTCTTGATTGCATCGGGATATTCTCTTCCTATCCCGGCCGCCATACCGCTGACCCCTGCGGTTGTCCCTCCTGAAATAACCGTACCGCGGAAGTCCCTGAATCCTTCTACGACGACCTGACGGTATCCCTGAATTTGCTGTTCGGCGCCGGGGTCACACCCGCCAGCTATGATAACAACAGGACCATTCAACGGTTTATAACCGGACTGGGCAAGGCCCTTTACCTCTCCGGCGGCTTTTCCCGGCGGGAACTTTATAGCCAGCCCGACCAGCAGCAGCCTCCTTATCCATTCATAACCCGGCAGCGCCTCCCGGACGACAGCAAGCCTGTCCAGAGATGCCAGTGAGGTCTCGAGCATAAACGGCGCAGTACTGAGATGGATAGCCCTGGCATAGGCGGCTAGACTCTCATAGGGCATTTTCATCAGCAAATAGAGCTTGCCCATGTCATAGAACGCCCAGGGTAAATTCATGCCTACATCGGCATGGTCACGGCACTGCCTTACGGCACTATCTATAACCGGACGAAGCATCAATACCGCAGAAATATCCTTCATACGGGTAATCTCGTATTCGAGGTAGTTTCCGAGAGGATACGGGTCGGACGGGTCTGCTGCGAAAGCCTGGCGGTATAGCTCTCCGGCTTTTTCTTCATCGATGCCCTTATACGTACCTGCCAGAGAGGCAATGGCATCCGGGTCTCTCGTATCTGCCGCAATAGCAGCCTCAAGGTATCCCTGTCCCTGCCGGTATTCCTCGCCTTCCGGGTTGTCTTTATACAGCTTGCACATGGCGACACCGAGGTCCCTCAAAACCGGCTGGTGCCCCGATTCGACGTATTTATGTAGGATATCTACCGCCATCTGCCAGTCTCCAAGCGTGATAGCCAGCTTCCCGATACGGGCTGCAATCGCCACGTTTTCCGGGTCATTCGCCAGAATAATCTTAAGGTTTTCAGCCTCATCCCGTATCTGCTCCTCGGTCATATAGGCGCCATAGCTGGAGGCATATTTTTGAAGTCCGGCTTCGATTCTGGCAAACGAACTATCGGCATCCTCAAGAATAGCCGCCAGAGCCGCCATCTCCCGCTCCCACTTCGCCGGGACCCTGAACGCGCCTTTATATGCCCTGTCATGAGAAAAAACCCCCCAGGCATGTTCCAGTATCGTCTTCACCTGTATTTCCGCTTTCAGTCCAATCAGTTCTTCCGGTACCTCAACGTTTATCTCTTCGGTGGGAAATACGCCCGGCTTGAACTCAACGATATAATGGACGCCCCGATATCCGAACTCCGCAGGCTTATGTCGCTTACTGACGTCAACGGTATTTTCCCAATCGATTTCGAAGTGCTCTTCGATAAATTCAGATACAACCCTGACCTCTTCCAGCGTGGGGACAATGATTCGCCCTCCGCACAGGTCGGTCATCCGGTTGACAGCGTCGCTGTAGCGACCGGAGTGTTTTTTGAGCAGTGCCTTTCCTCCGAAACTGGCGATGGACTTCTCGCGGGTCTGCACAATAGCCAGCGGCGCCCGTTTCTTCACCGCTTTCTCCAGCACTGTTCTCAGTACCCGGGCATATTCTTGATATCCGGGGAGAATGCTGATGAACTGTCGGTGCTGGTCCCTCAGCCACTCCTGCTCTTCTTTTCTTTGAGCTTCATCCATTTCGAGCCTCCCGTCTTACTCACTCTGGCCGTAGGCCTCCAGGAAAGGGCGGAATTGCCCGGCAATGTCAATGTCAGCTATGCCCTGGCGGTCAACCCAGACAAAATCATCGTGCTCGCTGCTGAGACGCACCTGCCCCGACCTGAGCTTGCCTTCCAGTATGAGGTAAGCCACCATCTTCGTCGGCGACTCCGACTCGGCGGCTCCGAGCACACGCTGAAGCGAAATGGTCAAGCCGGTCTCCTCGGTCACTTCCCGCAGGAGCCCCTGTTCGAGGTCCTCTCCGGCATCGACCTTCCCACCCGGCAGGTCCCACTTTCCGGGATTTCCCTTGGAACTCATCGACCGCTTCAGCAGCAGGCAACGCCCTTCTTTATCACGAATTACGACTTTAGCGGACAGGGCAAAAGGCTTGTGTGGCATAACTGCCTCCCGTAAACAATTTTTAATTACTCGCTAAGCTCACCTCAAACGTCAGTGGTCTCCCTGAGATTCGCCGAGACTGAAGATAAACAGACCACGGGTTGTATCCGTGGTAAATATCAGGTCGCCCAGCGCAAAGACGCTGCTGACTTCTTCCATTCCCGAAAACTCGGCTACTTTCGCCGGGTTCCGGGGGTCGCTAACATCGATGGCAATAACCCCGCTCTCCAGAGTCTCCGTCCACGTTTCATGCTCTATGCCGAAAACATATGTCAAAAAGGCGATGTCACCGCTGACGGATACATCCATCGTGGTATGCCGGCCTTCAGCCCCCGCAGGTATCAGTTCGTGTCTCCCTACCGGTGTGTACCGCCCGATTTTAACGGGCTGGGAAGGCATGCTCACATCAATTATCTCCAGCCCGGTCGACCACCCCACCACATAGGCTGTCTTATCCACCACGGCGACCCCCGACCCCCAATCGCTGGTATCGAACTGCCCGATTTGCACCGGCTCCGAGGGTTTTCTGACATCAATCAGGTGAAAGTCATTGGCTATTACGTGGGCTACGCTGTTATCAACCGCCACGCCGGGATAGGCAACATTCGAGTTGAATTCGAACTCGCCGACCTTCACCGGACTTGCAGGTACGCTCACATCCAGCAGGGTCAGCTTACCAGATGAAGTCAAATAGGCTATATCGCCGGCTACGGCAATCTTGTCAAGAGAACGATGGGCATCATGCTCATACTCACCCAGCTTTATCGGATTTGTGGGAATTCCCACATCCAGCAGCACCAGCCTGTCACGCAGGGCTCTATTGTCCTGTATCCTGCCTTGCTCGACTATATAGGCTATGCTGCCATCTACTACCACATTCCTTACGTTGTTCTCTGTGCTTTCGAGGGCATATTGTCCCATCTTCTTCGGCTCGGAGGGTACGCTGACGTCCAGTACGAGTAAACCGTCGCCGCCGTTGGCTACATAGGCTATATCGCCAGCGACAAAGACGCCATTTGCCTCGCGAGAAGTGCTGTAGGTTCCGGCGAGATTAATAGATAGCCCGCCCGGAGACGTGCCGTCGCTGCCCTCCTCGCCGGGCTCGTTGAGGAGCAGCCAGGTGCTGATACCGGCTGCTATTATTACGATAACCGCGGCTACCGCCCATGCCCACCGCTCCCCCAACCTGGTCAATACCTTCCCGCCTGCCCTTTCGGCGGCTCCGGTAGACGGCAACTTTAACCCGGCAGGTCGCGGTTCAGGTTTTGCGCCTTCCTCCGCCACGCCGCGCGACTGTACCTCGCTAAATGCCCTGCGTATCCGTTCCAGCCTGGCGGTATCGGGTTTGGATGTCGGACCGGTGCCCAGGGCTTCGAGTCCATTGATAATGCGGTCGAGAATACCGGAGACCCCCTCCTGAGGAATCAGGGTCGATGTGGCTGAGCCAAGGGCTTCTCGCCACTCCGGCTGGCGGTTTTGAAATTCGATGTGCGTAATATCCCGCAGCACCGGGATAAAATCTATCCCGCTTTCGTGTGCCCGAATGACTTCTCTGGTGACCTGCCGGGAACCAAGCGAATGCGGGGATATCACCAGGATAACGGCGCCGGACTGCTCGATTGCCGCTCCTGTTTGCAGGAGGTAGGAAGGTCCCGGTATGCTGTCCAGCTCATAGCACCAGGTCGTATAACCGGCTTCCTCCAGTCTGAGGGCAATCTCCAGCGCAACGTCGGCATCTTCTTCAACGTGGCTGATAAATACGTGGCTCATGGGTTTAATAATACCACACTTTTTGATTTTCGATTGGTGATTTATCATAAGTTGTCATCGGCAACCGCCTTACCGGGCGGCACCGGTAAAATATTCCCCGGTTTCTCTCTGCTTTCCCTTGAAACTGCAAGGATAATCCACTACCATATATACCACCGTTAGATTATTCCCGTGGTTAAATACCTGTTAAGTCGAATGTGACTATCGGGTGTCGATTGAATAAAGGCCTGGAGGTAGACAATGGTTTCCGAAACGAAAAACCTGGAAGGTAAGGTGGCGATTATTACCGGAGGGGGCAGCGGAATGGGGAAAGCCACGGCTCTGACCCTGGCAAGGGCGGGGGCGGATATCGTGGTAGCCGCCCGTAGGGTCGAACTTATAGAGCAGACCGCCGGAGAGGTGAGGGCACTGGGCAGACGGGCGCTGGGTATTCCCACCGATATCACCGTTTCTCAGCAGGTGAACAGTATGGTCGAACGTACCGTGGCCGAGATGGGGCGGGTAGATATCCTGGTGAACAATTCCGGTATCGTCAGAGTAGGACCCCGCACCAGGCCAATATGGGACACATCCGATGAAGAATACCACCTGCATATGGACACGAACCTGACCGGCTGCTTCTATTGCTGCCGGGCGGTCTCGAAATACATGGCCGACCAGCAGAGCGGCAAGATTATCAGTATATCCTCGGAAGCAGGTTTAAGAGGCGCCATCGACTGGTATATGTACCCGGTGGCAAAAATGGGGGTAATCGAGCTTACCCGCTCCCTGGCACTGAGCCTGGCACAGTACAATATACAGTCGAACTGCATTGTTCCCGGAATGATTGATACCCACGAGTTCCAGCCGGCACGCCCGCCGGGTGAGCCGGTGATGACGGGTAATACAGCAATGGCTGAAGCTATCCCTGTGGGGAGAATAGGTGCGCCGGCGGATATCGCCGACCTGGTGCTGTTCCTCGCCTCGGATGCCTCGGCATACATTAACGGCGGCGTTTTCAATCCGGTCGGCGGCAGGCTCGCCGGAGGATTCGCTATGACCGGGTACGCGCCGACTATCGATATGGAGGAGGTATAAGATGGTCTCCACAAAGTTTCAACTCAATGGTAAGAAAGCATTAATCGCCGGGGACAGCGCTTACTGGTCTAAATACGCAGCCGCAGCCCTGGCTGAAGCCGGCGCGGACGTCGCTATCGCCGCAAAGAACCCCGAAAAGGTTGCCGCCGCAGCCGGGGAAGCAAAGCGGTTCGGTAAAGAAGCCTTAACCCTTACCGCCGATGTTACCGATGAGTCAGAGGTGGAATCGCTGGTAAAACAGGTTATGGACAAATTCGGCCGGATAGACATCCTGGTTAATTGCAGCAACATACGCTTCGCCAGGCCTTTCATAGAAATGAAGAAGGAAGAGTGGCAGAAGATGCTCGACCTCAATCTTAACTCCGTGTTCAACTGCTGCCACGTGGTGGGGCGCTATATGCTGAAACAGAAATCAGGCAGGATAATAAATATTTCCTCCTGTATGGCAGAGAGAGGCCTGGTGAACAGCACTGCCTACTGCGCTTCAATGGGCGGCGTGCTCCAGTTGACCCGGGCGCTGGCGCTGGAGTGGGCAACAAGCGGTATCACCGTAAATGCAATCGGCGCCGGCTGGATGGCGGAGGAAGAAAAAACCGGCGCTCCGGAGGAAGAACAGTTGCTGAAATATATTCCTCTCCGGCGCTACGGGCATCCGTCCGAAATAGGGTCACTGCTCTGCTTCATGGCGTCCGATGCCTCCAGTTTCTTTACCTCAGAGTTCATTCCGGTGGACGGCGCGGTAATGAACCGCCTCTTTTAACAGCATTAACGTAAAGGAGAATAATGAAAATCACCAGTATAGAATGTATACCCGTCTCCTTACCCTTCGCCAAACCGGTTGTGATGTCCGGGGGTGTTGAAGCCTGCTCCGATGTCGTCGTCGTCAAAATGCACACCGATGATGGCATTGTGGGCATAGCCGAGTCCGGGGGCACCTCGCCGTGGTACCAGGGGGAAAGCCAGGACTCCATCATGCACAACATCAACAATGTCTTCGGACCGGAAATCCTCCTCGGTGAAGACCCTTTCAACATCGAGAAAATCGTAGCCAGAATGGACAAAGCAGCCCGCGGCAACAACCAGGCCAAGGCAGTCCTGGACTACGCCCTGCATGATATCATGGGCAAAGCGCTGGGAGTACCTGTTTACAAGCTCCTGGGCGGGCTCTCCAACGAAAAGATTCCGCTGGGCTTTGTGATGTCCTCCGGCACCGCCGAAGAGGTATCGGCAGAAGGAGTGAAACTGCTGAAAGCCGGCTTCCACTGTCTGAAACTGAAGGTAGGTGCTCAGAGCGCCGAAGATGATATAGAGACTATCGGAGCCCTGAGAGAAGCGGTGGGTCCGGACACCAGGATACTGATTGATGCCAACGGCGGCTGGGACTACAGCCAGGCGCTGCACATCCTGAGGAAGCTGGAGGAGTATGACATTTTCGAGGCGGAGCAGCCCGTGCCCTGGTGGGATATGGACGGGCTGGCGCGCCTCCGCAGCAAAGTGAATATACCGATATACGCCGACGAAGCGGTTACGGAGCTTAACGACCTGATAAAAATCGTGGAGAAGGACGCCGCCGACGGACTGTTCATCAAGATAGCCAAGGCGGGCGGCATCCTGAAAGCCCAGAAATGGGCGGCTATCGCCAGGGCGGCTGATTTACCGCTAATGTGCGGGTGTATGATTGACTCCGGTATCGGGACGGCGGCTTCAGCCCACTTCCTGGCGGCTAACGAGTGGATGGGCAAGGTCGAGCACGGCACTATCGGCCCCCTTCACCTTTATGACATCTATGACACGGTGAGCACACCCATAGAGAACGACCTCGCTGTGAACGTCCCCCGGTTTGAGAACGGCTACCTCTACCCGCCCGAAGGTCCCGGTCTCGGTGTCGAGCTGAACGAAGCCGTCATACCCGGACTCATCACCCCGGGCAAAAGCCCGACGGTAACAGGCAAATAGAATAGCCATGAGGAGGTCACCGGTGCGGTTTCTCAGCGTAGCAATCAATCAAGGGAAGGTAGAACGGTGCAACGCACAAAAAGTCCGAAAATAGCGGTTGTTTTAGCAGCACTACCGGGTGCTGTCGGCTTCCTAGGCATCGGGCATTTTTACACAGGTAGAATTCGCCGGGGGTTTATACTGCTTATCGGTGCCTGGGCCCTGTCTGCCGCCGGTATCCTCTGCCTCGTTATATGGTCAATGTCTCAAATGGTTATTCCGCCACCGGGCTACCCGGAGGTAGGGGCACCGGGTTATTCTATTATTTTCTTAGCTATCGGCCTGGCTTTGCTAATCGGAACTGCCGCCCTGTGGATATGGCAAACCTTTGATGCTAAAGCCGCCTGCCAGAATTACAATGCGAAAGCGAGCGATAGAGCGCCTTAATCAGGCCAGGACATAGTACGGTGTGTCCGGGAAGCCGCCGGAATAATACCGGAGAGATTGCCAGAGAAGTAAGGAGGCATTATTATGAACGCTTGGGGTTTTATTATCGGAACAGCTACTCTATGGATATTAAAAAGTGTCAGCACCATGTTGACAGGAGCTCTATTCGGGATGCGGAAGCAGGAAGTGCCTTTGGAAAAGGAGGAAGCAGCCTCAGAAAAGCAGGAAGCAGCCTCAGAAAAGCAGGAAGCAGCCTC
>CAZOUZ010000030.1:2261-14481 GCA_964583115.1 uncultured Dehalococcoidales bacterium | reverse complement strand
TCATCCGGACCAGCCGGAGCCGGTTCGTCGAAGTAGCGGTCGGGCAGCCAGTCATCCTCTGCGGTAGCACCTTCACGGAGATTGAAAAGCCTCTCCAGGGTATAAGCCCTATCGGCACACCGCCAGATATCCCCGGCGGAAAGCTCGAGCCCGGTATTGAGGTAAAGCATTTTTGAAAATTCCTCGAAAGCCGGCATATCCTTACTGAGAAAAACGGTGTGGTATTTACAGATTCCAATCATATCCGCAGCCATATAGCACAACTCGTGCCAGAATACCTGCCAGGGCTTACCCTCGTAATCACGGTAGTCAGGCGAAAGTTTCCCGTCGTAAGGCTGCGGTCTCCCATAGATTTCCCTGAGTTCAGATTCCGGCAGCCCGAGGAGGTCTATAACAGGCCTGGAATGAAGGATATCAGGACCGGAGGCAGCCGTGGCACTGCCCAGCGCCATGCCGGGTGCCGGCCTTTCATCGGAGTTAAGGGCGGATACTCCTTTTATGTGAACCAGGTACTTCTCTGAATCTTTCCCTATTTTACCGGCGGCGCGCAGCCCGCCCTCGGCAAGGATATCTCCCAGTCCCTCTCTCCGACCGATGCGGTGTATCATCTCTATAACGGCTTCATCATTGCCGAACTCAAGGTCCAGCCCATCCGTATCTTCGTCGGTCAAGATTCCCTTTTCATATAATTCCATAGCCCAGGAGATGAGGCTTCCCGTTTCCAGGACATCAAGACCGTAGGAATTAGCCAGGTAGTTGCCGGTCAGGACGGTATTAACATTACGGCAGCCTACCTCAGCTCCCCAGGCCCCCTGGCTTTCATACCCGGGACCCTGGGCATAAGCCCCTTCACAGGGCTCTTCATCGATTATGTAACGGTACCGGCAGTGTAGCTGGCAGCCGAAACAGGCATCCATTCCGAAGGCATACTCACTGATGCTCTCAGCCTCGATGCCCTCGCTATCGGCAAACTGGTTCAACTGAAAGTTCTGTGTCCTCGCCAGGCCCATTTTGTTGGTCATACCATAGAGGAAATTTGTCCCCCACTGCTGCATCATCTTGCCGTATTCGCTATCACAGATAGCACGGACAATCTGGTTATCATATTTAATGGCTTCCTCGGGGAATTTAATCTCGATGCCCGTCGTTCCTCTGGCAACGATTGCCTTGAGGTTCTTGGAGCCGAGAACAGCGCCGATGCCCGTCCGCGCCCCCGCATCCTGGTGGCGGGTCATTACGCTGGCAAATCTGACGAGTTTCTCTCCGGCCGGACCGATGCAAAGGGTCTGGATTTCTTCATCACCGAGTTCCTGCCTGAGGAGTTCCTGGGTATCCTGGACGGTTTTTCCCCAGAGCGAAGAGCCGTCCCGAATCTCTATCCTGCCGTTGTGAACGAAGATATAAGACGGCTTCGAAGCCTTTCCCTTAATTACCAGGTGGTCGAACCCGGCCCAGCGCAGTTCGGGGGAGAAAAACCCGCCGATGCTGGCGCTGCCCAGGTATCCGGTAAGGGGGGATTTGGAGGCAAGGTGTGTCCAGCCTGAAGCAGAGGCTAAAGTGCCGCCGAGAAGACCTGCTCCCACCACCACCACATTCTCAGGGCTTAAAGGCTCTACATTATCATCGAGGTGCTTATAAATAAGGTAGCTATCCAGTCCGCGCCCCCCGATATATCTCTTCCTGATATCAACAGGGATAGCGGCGATTTTAACCTCACTCTTCGTCAGGTCGATATAAGCAATCTTCCGGTCGAGAGCCATTAATTCTCCCTTAGATTACGATATACTCAACACCAGATACCAGATAGCCATTAAGCTGGAGACTTTTCCCGAACCGCAAGGGGAAAAGTCTCCGGGCGCCACACAGCAGCCAGCTAATTCAGTCCGGCAGATCCACCTTATCGAGCACGCTGTCCAGCTTTAGCTCCGCCACTTTTTCTTTTGTCGGCACCCCCTCGGGAGTCCAGCCTCGAATCGCATAGTACTCCCGCAGGGTCTCATCCCAGGGTATTTCCCTGCCTCTAAAGGTGCCCATTTCCGCCTGCTCATAGGTCCTTTTATCAGCCCAGGTATCATTCCTGGCATCCCAGCCCTTAATCCTGTAGTTGAACAGCCTCTGTAGATTAAAAACCCTTTCTCCCGCTTTCAGTAACTCCGCAGCAGTGACATCCCAGCCGGTAATCTTCTGCAAAATTTCCGCCCAGGTGGTCGGCCCGGTCCCCACCAGGAACCAGTGGGTCCCGCCGCTATACATACAGGTCACCAGTGAATTAATCGCCGACATGCTGTTCTCTGAAAATACGGCGAATAAGGCTTTACCATCAGTACCCTTTACCCAGTCGGCGTCAACTTTGGGAGGGTCGCCGAATATCTTCTTCTTCAATTCTTCCGGCATATCCAGCTTTTCCACTCCAATCCGGTACGCTTCGGCACAACTCATACCTATCATATCGGGGAACGTATCTCTTCTCTCGGGAATAAATGCCAACTCATAGGTATTATGGCAGCGATTCCAGTCGCCGCCGCGGGGATTGGTCAGCACGCCAAGAGACCAGATTAGTGCCTGGACCTTGGGGTCCCTCTGCAGGTACTCCTTACCTTTTACGTGAGGAGCGATATCTTCCGACCCCTTACCGACTTTCCGGCTGGCTTCAGCGACACCATCGGCTAACAGGCTACCGAGCTTCCCCTCGCGGTGGGCTGTTTTGCGCGCCACTTCCCATATCAGTTCGTCATCACCAAGCTTGAGAGCCATGCCATCCGTATCATCCAGGGTCAAAATTCCCCGTTCAAAACACTCAACCGCCCAGACAAAAGCAAGGGAAAACGAGGCGGGGTCCATACCTAGCTCCTGCATCAGTCTCTCGAAATAAATCCAGGCGCCGAAGTCCTGTATATCCATGTTACGCAGGCAATTGGTAATGAACGTCATATGCCCGCCAAGCTGCCTTACGCCGGCGTATTTCCCGTCTCTAACCTGGATCCAGTGATAGCAGGGACTCGGGCAGTTAAGGCAGGCTACATTCTTCAGGTGCGGAAAGTCAGCAGCCTTCCGGTTATCTACAAGCATCCCCCCGTGTAAAGGCAGATTGTAGGCAGTAAATAGCGAGGTAGTAGCCCCATAGTCCTCCCAGAGTCTAATAAGGGGCTCCTCTTCAACGAAGGTCTTGCTGACACGGTAGGAGGTATCAAGAAGGCCGCGCGGGTCGTGCAGAGCGATTTCTCCGCTACCCCGGACGGCGATTGCCTTCAGGTTCTTCGAACCCATAACGGCACCGTTTCCGGACCTGCCCGGGCAGGAGGTCCCATCGGCGCAAGCCGGTGAAAATCTAATCAGATTTTCACCGGCGACAGAAATGCATAAAACACGGACTTCGCTCTCGTAGTGCTCGCCCAGTTCATTCCTGAGCATTTTTACCGTTTCGCCGGTCTCCTTCCCCCAGAGGTGAGAAGCATCCCTGATAGTTATTTCCTGATTGTCAATAAAAACATAGACCGGCTTTTCCGCCTTACCCCTGACGATAACAATGTCAAAACCGGCATACTTCAGGCTTGTAGCGTAGTGCCACCCGAACGAACCCGAAGAAAATCCACCGGTCTCGGGGTCGATATGCCCCAGCATAGCCCGGCCTGCCCAGGGAGCCGCCGTGGCTGTCCACGGCCCGGTAGCAATGATAATCTCATTCTCAGGGCCGAGAGGGTCTATCGCCTCCGGGAAATCCTTCCAGAGAATCTTGGTAATGAACCCGTCGCCGCCCAGCCAGAGCCGGGGGTCAATGTCATACTCTCTCCAGAACTTCTCGGTAGGAACTATCTGTGCTTCCTGCCTGGTTAAATCAATTATGGCTACATTTCCGGCGTATCCTTTAGGAACTGACATGCTTATCCTCCTTGGCAGGAATTTGCTCGGCGATACTCGGCCCGAGCTCGGCTACTTTCTTAGCCAGGCGAGCAATCTTAGGAGTGTGGTCAAGCCCTTTCGGCAGGAACTGCAGAGCGCCGGAGGGACAGAACTTCACGCACTGCGGGTCTCCGTCACAGAGCTCGCATTTGATAACCCGGTTCCTGCCCGCATCGTAGAGAGCGGCACCGAAAGGACACATTGTAACGCACATCCGGCAGCCGATACACCTGTCATAGTTGATAACCATCGCCCCGGTCTCTTTATTTCTACTGATGGCCCGCACCGGACAGAAATACATACAGTACGGCTTGTCACACTGCCGGCAGGTAAGAGATTCAAAGATAAGGTCATCCTCTTCATCAATCCTGGTGAGAGCATGCCCTTCATGCCTGGCTATATGAAGCCGGGCTCTGGACAGGCTGGTCGCTCCATTATTGTAAGTGGAACAGGTTGTCATACAGCGCATACAGCCCGTACACAGAACCGGGTCAAAGACGAGAACCTTTTCTTCCATAACTAAATCATTTTCTCCTTCCCTGTAATTAGTAAAAAATTACAAAAACCAGCTTACCCACCGGTCAGCATCATTACAATATGCATCACATCGACGTCATCAGTCAGATGAGGTAAAAAGTAATAGACATTTACCGTCACGCTCATAAGAGAGTTTTCTTTTCCATATATTAAATATTAATTTTAATGCCGCTTAATATGCGGCTGACTACAGGACTAACCAACAGATGGCGTTTATGAGTTTGCAGATTTGACCATAAACCGGAACAATTGATACTGTAATTATAACACTCGCCAATCTGCATATCAAGAATCAGGCAGCTTATTATCTTTAACGACTTTAATTCAGGAAACGTATAAAGCTCTATTCAGGTCTTCCGGAATTTCCGTTATAACCCATAGTTATTAAACTTGCAGGTTTCTCCGGAATATTGTATACTGCACGAAAAGAATATGTAAGAGAGGGTGCCCGAGCGCAAGCAAGGGCCAAACTGGAAAGCAAGTCGGTGAAATTCCGACGCGGCCGCGCCGCTGTGACCCCGAAATAATCGGGGAAGTCAGAACGCCAGCCCTCTCCTTCCCTACAGGTCTCCGCGGGGAGAGGTAGGATTTTTTGTTAGGTCGAAAATCCCCTCCTGCAGTGGAGGGGATTTTTATTTGAAAAGATTTATCGCCGGAGGTAAGAATGAAAAACAGTCTATCCAGGGTAGTAGTCTTATGCCTGGCTGCGGTCTTGCTGGCATGCCTTTCTACGGCATGTGCCGCGCAGGTCGAGGAGGAAACCGAGTCCCCTATTGAATTCACAGACCAGCTTGGCAGGACCGTCACTCTGGACGAAGTCCCGCAGAGAATCATTTCTCTCGCCCCAAGCAACACCGAAATACTCTACGCCCTTGGTCTGGGCGACAGGGTCGTTGGAGTAACCAAGTCCTGTGACTACCCGGCGGAAGTCCTGGAGAAACCCACCATCGGCGGTTACAGCACGCCGAACCTCGAGGAAATCGTCGCCCTTTCCCCGGACCTGGTAATAGCCGCCCCGAGACATGAAGACGAAATCATTCCCCAGCTTGAGGAAAAAGGCCTTACCGTTCTGGGTCTGAACGCGAAGACCTTTGATTCTATATTAGACGCTATCACTCTTCTCGGCGATATCACCGGAAACGACGAGGAGGCTTCACAACTGGTAGCGGATATGGAGAAGAGGGTTAAAGCAGTTACCGACAAAGTAAGCGGTCTGACGGAGGATGAAAAACCGAGAGTATTTTACCTTACCTGGCACGACCCCCTGAAGACATCCGGCTCGGAGAGCCTGCATAATGAGCTGATTGAAAAAGCCGGCGGCAAAAACATCTTTACCGATGTTACCGGCGTCCAGACAATCGACCTGGAAACACTTGTCGCCAGGGACCCGCAGGTGATGATTGCCGGTATCGGTATGGGAACCGGCGAAGATAAAACTCTCCTCTACCTCCGGGGAGAGTCCAGGTTAGAGAATACGGAAGCGGGTAAAAACGGCAGTATTTACGGAATCGATATGGACCTTACCGGTCGCAGCGGTCCGCGGATAGTCGACGGACTGGAGCAGTTTGCCAGGTGCGTCCACCCGGAAATATTCGGGCAGCCTGAGGATTAGGAGAGAATCAACCTATGAATAAGGTACACATTATCGGCGTGGGACCCGGAGCGCCGGAGTATCTGACCGGAGAGGCGGAGGAAGCAATCCGGGAGGCGGGTATAGTCGTCGGTTGGGAATTCGACCTGCTGCCGCCGAAGTCTTTAATCAAGGGGAAGAAAATATTCCTCCAGGACGTAAGAAACTATATCAAGGTCGCCGGAGAAGCGGCTGACGAGGCAAGAAAAACCGGTGAAACGGTGGCGGTGCTGAGGATTGGCGACCCCTGTATCTCAGGCGGTCTCAACGGCCTGCTGGAGGTATTCCATGATTTCGAAGTTAACATCGTCCCCGGCATAAGCTCGACCCAGGTGGCGGCAGCAACCGCCCGGATAAACCTGGACGAGTCCGTCCTTATCTCTTTCCATGAGAATGAGGAGTGGACCGAAAAGAATAAAAAATTTATGCTCGATGCCTACAGGCAGGACCGGCACCTGATAATCATCTCCGGTCCGGGACACAAGCCGCACGAAAATGCAAGATATTTAATGGAAAACGGTATCAACCAGAACACTCCGGCGCTGGTCTGCGAGAGTTTGTCGCTCGAGGATGAAAAAATATTCCGGGGGACATTGAAGGATATCTCAGAAAGGGAGTTCTCCTGGATATCGTTAATGGTCGTTATGCACCAGACCACAAAAATCAACACAGGAGGAGGATAAGATGATTCTCGCAATCGGTGTCGGTCCCGGTTCGCCGGAATACCTGACCGTCAGGGCAAGAAATGAAGTGGCTTCGGCAGACATAGTGGCTGGTTTCAAGCCGGCACTGGAGACAGTAAGAGAATTTGCCAAGGGTGAAGTAATCGAGATACCGGCTCACGCCGGAGAAGTTGAATTTCTGAAATATATAGCCGGAAAATCAGGGGAGAAAAAATGCGTTTTCTGCTTCACCGGAGACCCGAACTTCTCCGCCTCCGAGCTGCTGGACAAGATAGCCATTTATGATGAAGTCGAGATTGTGCCCGGTATAAGCTCGGTCCAGATAGCGGCAAGCAAGGCTAAGGTAGCCTTCGAGGACTCTATTTTTATTTCCTTCCACAAAGGCGGTTCTCTGGAGGAGATAAAAAGGGAGCTGTTAAACAGGGCAAAGGGAAACAGGAATATTATTCTTCTTCCAAGACCGTATGATTTTATGCCGGAGGAAATCGCCGGGTACCTGATGCAAAACGGGGTAAGCCCGGACACTGAAGTAATTATCTATCAAAACCTTACCATGAGCAATGAAAAAGAAAGCTATCAGAGCCTGAAGGAAATCAAGGGGAAATTCAGCGACCTCTGTGTGATGGTGATAAAACGTTGAGGGCTTTTTAACGATGACCTCGAACCAATCCAAACCGTCTTTTACGGAACAGGCCGTGCCCGTCCACTTACCTCACTGGCGGCACCGGATTTACACGATTATCGGGCTTCTGGTTGCCGCCGGGGCAGTGGCGATTTTTGCCACTACCATCGGCAGCGTCCAGGTCCCTTTCCTGACTACTTTCCGCATCCTGCTCTCACAGTTGCCGCTGGTGGATATAGCTCCCGCCTGGCCGGACGTCATAGAGACCATAATTCTTGAAATACGTCTGCCCAGGGTTATTATGGCGGGACTTGTCGGCGCTGCCCTTTCCGTAGCCGGAGCAACCTACCAGGGACTGTTCCGCAACCCGCTGGCCGACCCCTACCTTATCGGCGTTGCCCAGGGGGCGTCTCTGGGAGCAGTCATCGGCTTCCTGCTGCCGTTCGACTGGCAGGGAGCCGGCTTTAGCATTATCCCCGTCCTGGCTTTTACCGGGGCAGTATGCAGCGTAGCCATCGTTTACAGTCTGGCGCGGGTGGGCAAGACCCTGCCGGTAACCACCCTCATCCTGGCAGGCGTCGCCCTCGGGGCTCTCTGGGGGTCAGTTGTTTCTTACCTGATTATCAACAGCGGGGAGAAGATACACGGTATTATATTCTGGATGATGGGCAGTTTTTCCCTGAGCGACTGGACGGAGGTAACGGTTGTTTTTCCATATATATTAGTAGGGGGAATCGTTATCCTGCTCTACAGCCGCTCGCTTAATATTATGCAGCTCGATGAGGAGCAGGCACAGCAGCTCGGCATAAACGTAGAGAGGGTAAAGCTGATTCTTCTTGCCGCCGCTACCCTGATTACCGCCGCCGCCGTTTCCTTCGTCGGCACCATCGGGTTTGTCGGCATCATCATTCCCCACGCGGTACGCCTTGTCTGGGGGCCGGACCACCGCTTTCTTTTACCTCTTTCCGTCCTTACCGGCGCTATCTTCCTGATTCTTGCCGACCTCGGAGCGCGTACCGTTATGGCGCCGGTAGAGATACCGATAGGGGTAATTACCGCTATCTGCGGAGTACCCTTCTTCCTGTACCTGTTACGGCGCAGAAAAAGAGCAGTTTTCTTCTAGGGACAGGCAAAATGATAAAAATAGAAGTAGAAAACGTCAGCCTGGCTTACGAACGCAACGTGGTGATAAGAGACCTGACATTCCAGGTGACACCCGGAGAGATGCTCGGGCTTATCGGACCGAACGGCTCCGGTAAGTCGACCGTTATCAAGGCACTGAGCCGCATCATCAGGCTGCATTCGGGGAAGGTGCTCCTCGACGGGAAGAACATATCCCGAATTCCACGGGGGGAACTTGCCCGCTTGCTCGGCGTAGTCCCTCAGATGCCGCTCCTTCCCAGCAGCTTTACCGCCTTCGAGGTAGTGCTTATGGGCAGGAACCCGCACCTCGGACTTTTCCAATATGAAGGCGCCAGAGATATGGAAATCACCTGGCAGGCTATGGGAAAGACGGCGACCCAACCCCTCGCCGACCGCAGGATAGGCGAGCTTTCAGGCGGGGAAATACAGCGCATCGTCATCGCCCGCGTCCTTGCCCAGGAACCGAAATCAATCCTCCTGGACGAGCCGACATCGAACCTCGATATCAATCATCAGGTTGAAATCCTCGACCTGATTAAGACCCTCTGCCTTGAAAACAACCTGGCGGTGGTGATTACCCTCCACGACCTTAACCTGGCTTCACAATACTGTGACCGGTTAATCCTGATAAATAATGGGCAGGTCCATTCGCAGGGGACGCCAGCCGAGGTAATCAACTCAAGGAATATAAAGGAAGTCTACGGGGCGGACAACTGCGTCTATGCCCATCCGGCTAATGGGCTGCCCACCGTCCTGCTCGAAGCAGGGACCGGCCGGAACTCCGGTCCCGCGAATAGCGGCGACAGACAGGAAACTGAAGACAGCAGCCGATAACTACTTTACTTACCTTCGGCTTCCCGCTCCATCTTTTCAAGCCTGGTGTAGTAATCGGCAAACTCGTTGAGATGGGCTAAAGCAATCTTTCCGGTTATCATCGGGTCGTCACCGGTAACATTCGTGTCCGGGTCAGTCAGACCGTGCTCAAGCTCAACATCGAGACCCATCCGGTACTGTTCGACATCGAATTTACTCCAATCGATACCCAGAGCCTCCCCTATTTTCCTGGCTTCCTCGGCAGTGAAGTGTTTTTTAGCTGTCATATCCGCACCTCCCAATTTTTTATAGGTGAATAAAAAGGAACAGGCAAATAAAATAACGCCGACGGTTACAGCGGGGTCGGCTACATTAAACGTAGGCCAGAACCCGACGTCAACAAAGTCAGTCACATAGCCCCGACTAAGCCGGTCAATCAGGTTGCCGATTGCGCCGCCCAGAATCAGACCGAGGGCGATAATGCCCAGCCTGTTAGACAGAGAGGGAAGCCGCCGGGAAACAAAGAAGACAAAGAGCAGGATAAGGGCGATACCGACAAAGGCGACTATTGTCAGGATAAAATTCTGGTCCTGAAATAAGCCGAAGGCGGAGCCGGTATTCTGAACATGGATTATGCGCAGAAATCCTATCTCGAAGACGGGCTGCCCTTCGGTATGAGACCTTATCCAGTTTTTGCTAAGCTGGTCGGCAACTGCTACCAGCAGGGCGACAAGGAAAAAGGCTGCCTGCCACCACTTACCCGTGTGATGGTCTACTTTTTGCATTCTTTTCCTTACAATCTACACACAGGCTCGCCTGGGGAAGCGCTTCCAGTCTATCCGGCGCTATTGGCTTGCCGCAACTGTCACACAGTCCGTAGGTCCCTTCCTCAAATTTATGTAAAGCGTGCTCCACCTCAGCCAGGTGGTCTTTCGCCTGTTTCTCCAGAGCCAGCCTCTTTTCCAGTTCAAGACTCTCCGTAGCTTCCTCCTCCCTTTTGCCAAAGGGACTACCCTCCCGTCTCACATCCGCAGGACGGACATTAACTTCAACTTGCTCCAATTCCTCAAGCAGTCTTTTCTTCTCACTCTCCAGATAAGAGCGCAGGTGCTCATATTTCTCTGTCACTTCTTCCTCCTTACTCCCACCCACCTGTCGGGTCTGAGTCAGGCTATATCGAATTTGCTGGCTTAGATGTTAACAGGTAAGCTATTATACTCAGGTGACATTCCAGAAAACAAGCGTGGAAGGGTAGTCTAGTCCAGCATCATCCGCAACTGGCGGATGGTGCTGACTGCCTGTCCCCGCCAGTGATTATTGGCGAAGACGAACGTTTTTTCAGTAGCGCTGTCCAGTTCACGAATCCTGGGCAGCCACTCACCGAGCTCCTCCGGTGTGTAGCTATAGTCATACCGCTCATAAGCGTGCTCATGCTGCCACCACTTGGCGCTGTTACGACCGTGAAAGCGGACATAGCCGATATCACTGGTTGTCTCAGCCAGGGGCGGTAAAAGATTGGGCAGTTGCGGCTCGTCGACGCAACAGAAGCCCAAATCAAGCTGCCGCAGCCGGTCAAACACCTCACCGGTCAGCCACCGGGCATTACGGAACTCGACGGCTACCGGCAGCTCACCGAGCCGTTCTCTAAGCACCCCGAGGTAGTCCAGATTGGAGTGCTCCGGACGGAAGCTGTAAGGAAATTGGGCCAGCACGCAGCCCAGCTTCCCAGCAGAAACCGCAGGCTCCAGCATCCGGCAAAAAGCCTCGAAAACATCGGCATTATTCTCACGCTGGTGTGTCATTTTCTGATTCGCCTTAATAGAAAATAGAAAATCACGGCCAGTTTTCTCGACCATAGCTTTCATTGTCGACTGTCCGGGCACAGCGTAATAGGTCGAGTTTATCTCGCAGGTGTTGAATTCACGCGAGTAATAGGTAAGCCATTCCCGCTTGGGCGTACCTGCCGGGTAGAAATTTCCCACCCAGTCCTCATAGCTGAATCCAGAAGTCCCAAAGTATATCATATCGCTTTAACATTTTCAATGTATCCCATTTAATTTTTTTTAGCAACCTCACCATCTTTGATTTATATTTATCGAACCCCATTTCCCTCAATCTCCCTTCTCCTTAAAAAGGGAAAGGGGGGAAGCAGTAAAAAGAGGGTGGTGGCGCTTTAGCGCCACCACCCTCTTAAGCTCCCGCTACATATATTAAAGGGGGCTCTGCCCCTCTTAACGCCCCTATTCGCTTTTACAGGCTTCGCCCCTCAAACTTCCTCCCGTATAGTAAAACCAAATTATTTAAGCTATGATTAAAAAGAACCATTGAACAGGAGGATATAAATATTAATGAAAGATTCAGTTGTCGCCGATATAAGGATGCTGCCTTTCGGCACCGATACCGCCAGTGTAGGCCGTTTCGTCGCCGCCGCCGTCAACATACTGAAACAGGCACCGGATATAAGCTACCAGGTAACGCCGATGTCAACGATAGTCGAAGGTCCTCTGGACCGGATACTGGAGCTGATGCAGGAAATGCACGAGCTGCCTTTCACGATGGGAGTCGACCGCGTGGTTACCAGCATCAGTATCGACGACCGCCGCGATAAGCACATCACCATGGAGAGCAAGGTCATGGCAGTAGCGGAAAAACTCGGGGTACCGTCTGAACCGCAGCTTGCCGAGATTGTCCGCTAAACGGGTATAGATAATTACCGGCAGTTTTCACCGGAAAGCGGCTTCTTCAGGTTCTGTTTGCATCTGGCTGATTCATCTGTCATTGCCAGCTAAAACCGAACAGTATCCTTCTTTAATATCAGGCTGAACTATTGACAGCAGCCGTATTTTCATATATCCTAAATGAAAAGGGTTTTCATTTAGAGCGTAAGATGAG
>CAZOUZ010000030.1:0-2161 GCA_964583115.1 uncultured Dehalococcoidales bacterium | reverse complement strand
CCGTATTTTCATATATCCTAAATGAAAAGGGTTTTCATTTAGAGCGTAAGATGAGACTTACCGAAAGAAAAGTACTGGCGGCGTTAAGACGGCACGGCTATAAGCTTACCCCGCAGCGGCGGGCGATAGTAGAGGTAATCACTTCCGCTAAAGACTGCCTTACCCCGGCCACTATACATGAGAAACTACGCCGGACTCGCCCGGGCATCGGGCTGGTAACCATCTACCGCACCGTAGAGATACTCGTTGCACTGGGACTCGTCTGCGAATTACATACCGGCGGCAATCACCGCAGCTACACGACCAGTATCACGCAGCACCACCATCACCTGGTTTGCTCAAGCTGCGGGGCAGTTGTCGATTTCGCCGGCTACCACCTGGAACAACTCGAAAAAAACCTCTCCAGGGAGAGCGGATTCAGAATAGACAGTCACCTCCTTGAATTCGTCGGTCTCTGCCGTGCCTGCCAGAAAACGACTTAGAGCCTGCCTATGCAGCCTGAAAGACGGAACAATTTTAACGGTAAATTGAAGAAAATTCTTTAGCCAGCCTTTAAGGAAAATGCTGAAGCAGATATTAGGCGAACTCAAGGAACACATCCCCTTCACCGCTATCGGAGCGGCGAGCGGCATCGTTATCATGCTGATTATAATCTATGCCAATGTTCTGCCACGGGTTTCCGAGGCTGTTTTTGAGATTTTACATCCGCTCCACGTAGTTGCCAGCGCCCTGACAACCACGGCTATGTACAAAAAACACAGCCACAAGAAAATCTGGGCAGCCGTCCTGATTGGTTACTGCGGCTCCATCGGCATAGCCAGCATAAGCGATGTCGTAATCCCCTATATCGGAGGTTCCCTGCTCGGTATCGACATGCACCTGCACATCCCGTTTATCGAGACTGAAGCAGTACCATATATCGGAATTCCAACCTGGGTGCTGGTAAATTCGGCGGCGGTAATCGGTATCGCAATCGGTTACTTCAGGCCGGTAACCAAACTGCCGCACCTGGGCCACGTATTCTTAAGCACCTGGGCGTCACTATTCTACTTTGCCGCCTTCGGCGTAGCCTACTGGCTCCCCTTGCTCCCTCTCATCTTCCTGTTTCTATTCCTTGCCGTCTGGCTTCCCTGCTGCGTAAGCGATATTGTATTCCCTCTTCTCTTCACAAGAGAGAAAAGGTTGTCACCTCATAGCATATAGCCTATAATCTTCATCTGGGGAGGAAGATAAATAATGACTAACATTACTACCCTTAGCGAAAATACGGCAGCTATGCCCCGCCTGCTGGCTGAATGGGGACTCAGTATCCTCCTGGAAACGGATACGGCGAACGTCCTGCTCGATACCGGACAAACCATCTCCGCCGCCTACAATGCCGATGTCCTGGGAATCGACCTCGGCAAAGTTGACAGGATGGTGCTGAGCCACGGTCACCACGACCACACCGGCGGACTGCGCGAGGTCCTGGGCAAGATGCGGAAGGAGATAGAAATAATAGCCCACCCGGATATCTGGACAGCCAAGTACGGCCGCCGCCAGGAGGAAGCCGTATACGCCGGGATGCCGTTCCAGCGGCTGGAACTGGAGAAGCTCGGCGCCCGCTTTAACGAGACCAGGGAACCGGTGAAAATAACCGAAAACATTATGACCACCGGCGAGATTCCGATGGTAACCGATTTCGAGCTGGCAAACCCGAGCCTGGTTGTCAAAGAAGACGGCGAGTATAAGACGGACGAGCTCCTGGACGACCAGGCAGTTATTCTGAACACCGGACAGGGACTGGTCGTTATCCTGGGCTGCGCCCACCGCGGCATCATCAATACAATCTATCACGCTCAAAAAATCACCGGCGTGCAAGAGATAGCTATGGTGCTCGGCGGCTGTCACCTTGTCGGCGCCAGCGAGGAACGAATATGGCTGACAATAGCCGCCCTCAAAGAGCTGAGAGTACAGAAAATAGGCGTCTCCCACTGCACCGGAATGGCGGCAGCAGTCGTAATGGCGCAGGAGTTCGGCGAAAATTTCTTCTTCAATAATGCCGGCACCAGAATAGAACTGGCATAGAAATCAGGAAAATCAGAGGCTCAGAAAGAGTGGCACCGCCCGAACAATAACAACAGGGAGTAAAAGAGGGGCGAAGCCCCTCTTAATAAAAATT
>CAZOUZ010000029.1:0-14789 GCA_964583115.1 uncultured Dehalococcoidales bacterium | reverse complement strand
AAGAAAAAGTAAAAAGGATTGCTTAAGGAAGGCGAAGCCATTCCCCCTTTGTAAAGGCACTAATATAGTTAACTCAGTGCCGAAAGGGGAAGTAGACTTTGATTAGGAACGCTCCTATTAAGGGGAGTAAAGGTAAGTATCCTTATCATAAAGGAAAACATTTAATCGTGGCAATACGTTGGATATATGCTGATGAGAGTGGTATCCATGAGGGTGCACCACACTGTGTTGTTGTGGGGTATATGGGTTCACCACTCCAATGGGAACGTTTTAGCCGTGAATGGAATGCAGTATTGAAGAAATATGGCGTGGAAAGTTTTCACGCTAATGAGTTCTTTAATCGTGGAATAATCCCTGACCCTCGTCATAATCCTTACTTAGATTGGTCAGAAGAACAAGCAGCAAATTATTTGGATGACTTACTTTCAATCATAAAAAGACGCCAAATAGCACCTGTGGGAGTTGCTGTTGATGTGAAGGATTTTGAGTCATTAAGTTATGGTGAACAATGTGTGCTAGTTGGGTATCAACCGAAAAAAGTGAAAAGGTTACATCGTATGAAACCTGCACCATACCACCTTGCCGTTCGTGGTTTGATAGAGAGTGCTATAACTAGGTCTTCAGCAGACCCAAATTTACATTTTGTATTATCCGAGCAGCGGGAATTACAGGGAAGAGCAATTGACGCATATAATCTTCTAAAGAAGTACTATGGAGAATTGGGCGGGCTACGTGAGAAGGCTGCTTCTAAGCGGTTAAAAGGAATAGGGGTAGAATCGCCGTTGGATTTTCCCGGTTTGCAAGCTGCGGATTTCTTGGCAAACAGATGGTATTACTATTTAACTCATAAAAACCAAAAGCAATTTCCAGTTGAACTTCAGAAATCGATGAATGTTCTTACATCGAGGGGTAGAGCATTACCCCTATGGGATTATGAATTTATGGATGGTATGTTTCGTAGAACTAGTCGCTCTGAGGAAGATAGAAATAAACTAAGAGCTATTCCGAGGCCGTTTTGATGTTTTTGTCTTTTTCTCAGCCGTTACAACCTTCTTTGCCATTTGCTCAAATTTCTGAAAAGGGGACTCACTCCCCTGTTCGAGGAGCTTGCTCTTTTTCTCTTTTTTCACTGTGTTTCCCCCTTTTAGGCTGGCGTCGTACCAGCCCCAATAAGTTCATTTGTAAAAGGGGGAGCCTTGCCTCAAATGTCATTCTGAGGAATCCCGATTTCATCGGGATGACGAAGAATCTCGGGGTAGGGCAGGTAACATATATTATAACCACTACCCTGAGACCCTTCACTTCGTTCAGGGTGACAAAATGAATGGGGCGTTTAAGAAGGGCGAAGCCCCAATTAAGAATTCTTCCCTCCCGATGCAATCGGGAGGGATACAGGGGGATGGGGTTGACAGATAATAAAATGCGAGTCGCAATGTGGTACAACAACCGGGACGTGCGGCTGGAAGAGATGCCGGTACCGCAGATAGGTTCCGGTGAATTGCTCGTAAAGGTGGAAGCCTGCGGCCTGTGCGGCAGCGACGTTATGGAGTGGTACCGTCTCGACCGCGCCCCTCTGGTGCTCGGTCACGAAATCGGCGGGCAGGTTGTGGGGGTGGGAGAAGGGGTTGAGCGTTACCGGGAAGGCGATAGGGTATCGGTGGCGCATCACGTGCCCTGCAACACCTGCCATTACTGCCTGAGCGGAAATCATACCATGTGTGATACCCTGCGCCGGACTAATTTCTACCCCGGCGGCCTTGCCGAGTATATAAGAATACCGGCAATCAACGTTGACCGCGGTATTTTCATGCTGCCCGACGAGATGTCCTGTGAAAAGGCAACCTTTATCGAGCCGGTAGCCTGTGTCCTGCGCGGGCTGCGGAGGACGAGGATGCAGCCGGGTAACAGCGTGCTGGTTATCGGCAGCGGTATCGCCGGACTTCTTTACGTTCAGTTGTCCCGCAACCTGGGAGCCGGCTTCATAACGGCGACAGATATAAACGATTACCGTCTGGAGGCGGCAAAAAAGCTCGGGGCTAACGCCGCCGTCCCTGCCGGAGAAGACCTGCCCGCTTTTCTGCGGGAGTCCAACCAGGGCCGTCTGGCTGACACCGTAATAGTCTGTACCGGCGCCGTATCAGCCGTTACTCAGGCTTTAAGTTCGGTAGAGCGGGGCGGCACTGTCCTTTTCTTCGCGCCGACGGGCCCGGGTATTACCTTTCCCCTTTCGATAAACGAGCTTTTCTGGCGCAATGATGTAACCCTTACCACTTCCTATGCCGGCAGCCCTGCCGATTACCAGACGGCTTTAGAGTTGATTCATGCCGGCGCTATCCCGGTAGAGCAGATGATTACTCACCGCCTGCCCCTGGCTGAGACGGGACTCGGCTTCCGGCTTGTTGTAGAAGCCGGTGATTCCATCAAGGTCATCGTCCAGCCGCACGAGTAGATTTCGTTGCCAACGAAGCCCCGTAGCCCTTATTTTGCGCTACAGCGCTGCTGGGACGTGCCCTGAAGGATATTACGGTTTGACAAGGACTTTTATGGCATCCGGAGCCTTTAGCTGGGCGTCGAAAGCCTCCTTTACCTTGTCGAGAGGAAACTGGTGGGTTATCAGGGACCTGGCGTCGACGGTACCGTTTTTAAGAAGGTCCAGTGCTCCGGGTAAGTCCCACCTCAGACCGCAGCCGATTAGAGATATGTCGTTGCTGACCAGGAAGGTCGGATGGAAGGTAATCGGCTCCTGGTACAGCCCGACGAGGTCTATTTTACCGCCGCGGTGGATAATATCGAGGGCTTGATGGAATGTTTCTGTCTTACCGGCGCAGTCGAAAACAATATCTGCCCCTTTACCGTTGTTCAGCCCTTTAACTACGGGGACAATGTCGTCGGTAGCGGCATCTATGACAATTTCAGCGCCGAATTCCTTTGCCAGTTTGAGGCGCTTTTCCCTCCGGCCGCTGGCTATAATCTGCTTAACGCCCATCGACTTTAACATCGGTATTATGCAGAGCCCGAGTATCCCGAGCCCGATGATGACAACGGTATCATCGGGCTGCGGCTGCATCTGTCTTACCGCATAAAGAGACACCGCCACGGGTTCTACCGTAGCGCCTTCTTCATAGCTTATGTTGTCCGGCAGTTTGTCGGCATACCGTCCTATTTCGAAAGAAGGTACTGCTACATACTCGGCGAGGGCTCCCGGAATCCCGTAGCCGAGGAGCGACAGGTTCCTGCAGCGGATGAAATCTCCCTTCTTGCACCAGTAGCATTCGCCGCATCCTTTGCCGCTCATCGCTGTGACCCGGTCTCCTGTTTTCACGCCGGTAACGCCGTCACCTATTTCCACTATGTCACCGCTGAACTCGTGTCCGAGTCTCATCCCGGCACGTCCTCCATGCCTGTAGCCGTGGAGGTCCGAGCCGCATATCCCGCTGGCTTTGACCTTGACGACCACACCGCCCGGTTCGACCGTCGGTTCGGGAACCTCTTCGACTCTGATATCGCCTTCACCCTGGAGTACAGCTGCCTTCATTACTTATCCTCCTGAAATGTATTAGGGTCTTAATGGCAGGTGGCGCGCCTGAAGGGATTCGAACCCCCGACACCCGGTTCCGAAGACCGGTGCTCTATCCGCTGAGCTACAGGCGCCCGGCTCAGTTGTGGACTTATTATATCCTGCGCTGAAAGCCCCGTCAAAATATCAGACCCGGACTTCGTTATAATAACAAAGTCCGGGTCATCATCCACAAACAAGGCTACAGGTAAAGCACCTTACCCTGTGGCACGATTTCTCCCGAAAGACTTTTATATATTCGCGTCCTCAAGAATCTGCGGTACCAGGTCGTCCCATCCCAGAGGCATTATATGGACTCCCTGGCAGAACGGCTTGACTTGCTGAATGAGCCGTACCGTAATTTCCACCGCCTTTTTCTTGCGGTCTTCCTTCCTGGTATCCGCCATTTCACCGATTAGGTTGTCCGGGACGGTGATGCCGGCTACGTTTTCATTCATAACCTTGGCCATTCCTGCGCTCTTGAGTATCACCAGTCCGGCTATGACAGGTACGTTGAATCCCTGCACCCGGTTCATAAATTTCTCGAACTTCTCCGGCTCGTAAACGGCCTGGGTCTGGAAGAAACGGGCTCCGGCTGCAATCTTTTTCCTCATTTTAATAATCTGCGGCTCCAGGGGGTCTGCGGCGGGAGTTACAACCGCCCCCGTAAAGAGACCGGGATTGCTATCCAGTTGATGCCCTGCCATATCATAGCCCTGGTTCAGGGTGTTTGCTGCCTTTAACAACTGCACCGAATCGATATCATAGACAGGTTTCGCTTCAGCGTGGTCGCCCAGAATAGGATGGTCCCCGGTGAGACACAGCACATTCTCTATGCCTAACGCCCAGGCACTCAGCAGGTCGGACTGGAGAGCCAGCCGGTTCCGGTCACGGCAGGTAAGCTGGTAAACAGGCTCCAGCCCTTTCTCTATTAGTTTAGAGGAAACGGCCAGTGACCCTATCCGCATTACGGCGCTTTGCAGGTCCGTGACATTGATGGCAGTTACCTTGCCGCGCAATATCTCTGCATCATGCAGACACTCTTTCAAATCGACACCTTTGGGTGGCCCTATCTCTCCGGTAACAACGAACTCTCCGCGTTCGAGTTGATTTCTCAGTTTGCTCATTTTTTAATACAACTCCTCGGCTAGAATTTGACTGCTTTAGTTCTTGCTGGAGACCGTCTGGTCGCCGGCTAAAGACCTGAAGGTCGCTTCCCCTTCACCGATAGAAAGCGAGCGGGGCCGGCTCCATCTGGAATTATTCTTGGGTTCCACGTAGTTGTCCATTTCATCCAGACGGCCAAGCTCTTTGAGCCGGTCGTAGATGAGCTGCCATCCGCAGTCCCGCGTTCTGTCGACTTCGCACTTTCCGTCCTTGGCTCCTCCGCAGGGGCCGTTTAACAAGCCCTTAGCGCAGAGTGTCAACGGGCAGAGCCCGCCGGTGGCATCGACAATACATTCTCCGCATAACGAACAATACTCGGTGATAAAGTTATCGTTTATCGTCTCGCCGCCGAAAATGGTATCGCATCCGGGATGCACCATGCCGCCATCGGTGGCATCCATCACGGTATGAATCCCCTGTCCGCAGGCGAGAACCAAGAAGGAGTCTGCTTGTTTAGTCTCCTCTCCATATTCCTCTTGGAGCACTTTTCTAGTGTTGGAGAGTTTACAGAGCGATATTCCCTTTGGCTGAGGTACACACCATCCAACTACATCTACCCCTCTTGTTTTCAACCGATTTGCCATTCCCTGAGTCTCGGGTATGCCTCCTGACTGGCATTTGGCTGCGCAATTGTCGCAGCCAACCACAAAAACTTTTTCTCCGGGCTTTAGATATTGGATGATATCATCTATGGGCTTCTGGATTGTTGCGTGCATAGACACACCTCCTTTTTATTACTTCTCAGAGACATGACTGTCCGTAAACAGCGAAGCTCTCTGGCATAGCACAAAATATGCTGTAAGTCACGGTCCACGATTACTCAAGCGCAGTCTCTCCGGGCAAGTTCCGCACTCCCATTTCCCTGCTCTGCATTGACATGACGGGGTAAGAGTTGATGTATGCCTGAATCCAGAGCCTTGAGCTATCAAACCAGACAGATTATCCCCTAGGAATTATACCCTAGGGGTGTATAGTATTACAAGCCTGCCGGTGGAATGAAAATGAACATTCGAAGCGGTTCTTTGTGTGGTGGCAGAGTTGACCCGGAGGCTCTGCCGGCAGCATAACAGAGGAAGCGAAAAGGAATGAAGATTAATACCCTGGCTTTTACTAAAAAGTGGGGTGAGTGGAGGGATTTGAACCCTCGATCTCCAGGGCCACAACCTGGCGCCTTAGACCACTGGGCTACACTCACCATGAATTGTCAGAACTGAAATGTGTGGCGTTTATATTATAACTAAAAGGCCGCTCTAATTTCAATGAGCTTGCGGGTTGGATGTGCTTTTTTACATGGTTCCGAAATCTTTTCAATTCGCCTGGCGTGGTGCTAAAATCAGTGAAGGAATAGGAAGAATGCCAGTGACAGACGAAGTCCACCTCCGCCATTTAACCGTAGATGAAGCCTTTTTAAAACTGGACAAGTATCTGCATGATGCCTTTGTCGCCGGATTTAGCCGGGTCAGGGTGGTCCACGGTAAGGGGACGGGGACTCTGCGGCTGATGGTCCGCCGGGAGCTTGCCGGGCATCCGCTGGTGAGTTCGTACCGTCCGGGCGGTTACGGGGAAGGTGGCGCCGGGGTTACTGTAGTCGAGTTTACCAAAAGATAGCCGGGGTCTTTTATCAGGTCAGGCGTATATGTCCTTAACAGAAACATACTTAACATAATGCAGTTAATGACAGGCATCATAAAGAGCAAAGATACAAAAGGATTTGAGCGAAGGGAAATAGCCGGACAGGTGATTGCTACTGAAGATGCTCGACCACTTCGGACAGGCTGTGAATTCGCGGGCAGTCGTCCACTTCCGGATACTGGTTGAAGCGGTCAAGAAGCAGAGGATTGATACCCGCTCCCCTGGCGCCGTCAACATCGATTTTATACTGGTCGCCGACATGTAACACTTCCCGGGCTTCCGCACCGGCACGTTTTAGCGCTTCCAGGAATATCCGCGGCTGCGGTTTATCGGAGCCCACCTCGCTCGAGGTAACAACGAAGTTAAGGTAGGGGCCCAGACCGAGCTCCTTGCAGAGAGGCCGCATTTCCATCTCCATATTGGTCACCAGTCCCAGGGTCAGGCCCCGCTCTTTCAGCGTTTTGACGGCGGGAATCACATCATCAAAGAGGACGAATTGTATATCCCTGTAGAGTTCCTGTGCCCTTTTCATAACCTTTGGCAGCAGAGCGGGACTATCAGAGATATCGACTCCGGCCTCGGTCAGCACTGTCTGCTGGTAGAGAGCGTAAATTTTTGCCTGTTCTTCAGGGCTCCTCTTAGTTACAGGAGAACTGGCATGTTCGTCGAATAAATTTTTATCGGCAATCAATATAGCAGGTAGTATCTTATCCGGAGAGACATTAATGCCGAACTCACCAAGGACTTTGCTTTGCAGCTCTTCTCGCGGAGGGCTGTATTGGGCAAGGGTATTAAACCAGTCGAGAAATACCGCTTTAATCAAAATATGCCTAGCCTATGCATCCTGAATGCCGAGGTCTTTAATATAATCGACGGCGTCCTGAACGGTCAGTATTTTTTCAGAGTCCTCATCCGGTATCTCGATTTTCTTGGACGAGTCGCTGAATTCTTCTTCAAGAGCCATTATCAGCTCCACAAGGTCCAGAGAGTCAGCGCCTAAATCGTCGATAAAATTAGCTGAAGATACTACCTCATTGTCTTCTACCCCTAACTGCTCCACAACAATCCTTTTCACGCGGTCAAAAATGGTTGCCAATTTTTCCCCCTTTATTAAGATTTTTATCTTTTGCTCAAAGTGCTAACCGAGCCTAAAACCCCGTTAACAAACTTTGAAGAGCTGTCAGTGCCGAATCTTTTGGCAAGCTCGACAGCTTCGTTAATCGCTACCTTAACCGGTACTTTATTATCAATTAAAATCTCGAATATTGCAAGCCTGAGTATATTCCTGTCAATGGCCGATAATTGTTCTACCGGCCAGACGGGAGCGAAAGTCTGAATACTCCCGTCTATCTCTTCCCTGTGCTGAATGACGCCCGCTACAAGGTCGCGGGCAAAGCCGCTATTTTCTTCAGGCAATCTCTCCTCATCCAGAAGCCGGTCCAGAACCTCTTCCGCTTTGTGCCCGGAGCTATCGATTTCAAAAAGTGCCTGAAGAGCAATTATCCTGGCTTTCCGCCGCACCCCTATCATATTGTCACCCGCCTGAATCCGGCTATTACTTCGCCGGTCTGTATTCTAACAGAGTTTAGCAAAACGGGAAATACAAGGTCAAATGAGACAGGGCAAAGCGGTAAGTCTTTTTGAAATGCTGAATGGTAAGAACCGCAGCTATATTCCACCCATACCCCCGTCAATATTGAGCACGTGACCGGTAATATACCTGGCTTCTTCGGAAGCCAGAAAAGCTACCGCTTCAGCTATATCGCGGGGGGTGCCGAGATAACCGGCCGGGATACGCTTTTTTATCTCTTCTATCCAGGACTCTTTCAACTGCTGGGTCATCGGAGTATCTATAAATCCGGGGGCGATAGCATTGACGGTGATGCCCCGTGAAGCCACTTCCTTGGAAATAGTCTTGGTGAAACCGATTATACCTGCCTTGGACGCAGCGTAGTTAGCCTGACCGGCGTTACCGGAAATGCCGACGATACTCGCCATATTTATAATCCTGCCCCATCTTTGCGAGGTCATATGTCTGATTACAGCTTTGGTGCAGAGGAAAACGCTCTTCAGGTTGACGGCGATTACACTGTCCCAGTCTTCTTCCGACATCCGGAGTAACAGCTTGTCCCGGGTAATCCCGGCGTTGTTAACCAGGATATCAATCTTCCCGTAAGCATTCATTGTCGTTTCCACGAGTTTGTCCACATCCCGGGCAGAGGTAACATCACCGAGAACAGCCAGGCTTTCCCTGTTCATCGCCCGGACTTCCCCGGCGACATTTTCAACTACCGACGCTTCGCCGATATCGTTGATAACAATGGTAGCCCCGACCTCAGCCAGCTTCAGGGCGATTGTCCGCCCTATACCCCGTCCGCTACCGGTAACTATAGCCACTCTATCTGTAAGGTCCATTATTCCTCCGTTATCAATTACAATTTATTCGGATTATAGACTTTCAGGGATAAGGCTCAAAATAGCCCCGGTGCTGCCGATATTATGGATTGTCACGTCCCGGTTAATACGCTTTATAAGTCCGGTGAGCACTTTTCCCTGCCCTATCTCGATAAAGGCGGATATGCCGTTATCAATCATATACTGGACCGAGCGCTGCCACTGGATGCCGTTACACAACTGTTCGACGAGCTCCGTCTTTACCTGTTCGGCGGTAGTCAGCGGCTGGGCGGTTACATTGGCGATGATAGGAACGGAGGGGTCGCGGAAGTCGATTTTCGCTAGAATTCTGGAAAACGCTTCCTGCGCCGGCTGCATAAGCGGGGAATGAAAGGCGCCGCTTACCTGCAGGGATACCGTACGGTTGGCGCCTTTGGCGTGGGCAAGCTCCATAGCTCCCGGCAAACTCGCAATATCTCCGCTGATTACAATCTGGCCGGGGCAGTTGTAATTGGCAATGCAGGTGCCCGTTTCATCGCATACTTCGGCAACAAGAGCTTCGTCCAGCCCGATTACAGCCAGCATACCTCCGGGACTTTTGAGCCCGGTTTCATGCATTACGCGTCCCCTTTCACGTGCCAGATGAACGGCAGTGGCAAAATCAATTACGCCGGAAACAACCAGCGCCGTGTACTCACCGAGGCTGTGACCGGCTAAAAAAGCCGGGGACGGGAAATTAGCGATGGCTATTTCCTCGATAGCCTTCACGCAGGCGAAGCTGACGGTTAACATCGCCGGCTGGGTATTGATTGTCAGATTAAGTTCTTCTTCCGGTCCTTCAAAGCATAACCGGGATATGGAAAACCCCAAAACATCGTCAGCCTGTTTGAAGACTTCTCTGGCTGAAGAAAAGCTATTATAAAGGTCCTTGCCCATGCCCACCGCCTGAGCGCCCTGTCCGGGGAAGACGAAGGCTACACTTGATTGCTCGGACATTTACTCCTCCTCGAATTTCTTGAGGCTGTCAATTATCCTTTCAGCTTCTGCTACCGTTTCTTCAATGATTGCCCTGACCGGCTTAATCTCCTTTATAAGTCCGGCAATCTGTCCTGCTAAAAGCGAACCGTCCTCGATATCTCCTTCTATTAGACCCAGATACATCCTGTTCCTGTCAAATAATTCCAGCTCTTCTCTGGAGATGCCGGCATTTTGAAGTGCCTGAAAACGGTCGGTAAGGTTGTTTTTGAGACTGCGCTGAGGCATTCCCAGAACCTGCCTGGTAACCACTGTTGACTGGTCGTCTGCCTCCAGAATTTTCTGTTTATATCTATTGTTGGCAATGCACTCATCACTGCAAACGAAACGCGTTCCCATCTGAACGCCCCCGGCTCCGAGAGCCAGGGCTGCTGCCAGCCCTCTCCCGTCGCAGATGCCGCCGGCAGCTACTACCGGTATACTTACACTGTCCACAACCTGGGGCACGAGAGCCATCGTCGCCGTTTCTCCAACGTGCCCTCCGGATTCGGTGCCCTCGGCGATAAGGGCGTCGGCGCCGGCCCTTTCCAGCCGTTTAGCCAGGTGGACGCTGTTTACCACCGGCGCCACTTTCATTCCCGCCTTCCTGAGTCCGGGTATTTCATTTTCCGGATTACCGGCGCCTGTGGTGACAACGGGAACTTTTTCTTCCAGCACCATCTGCAAGACCTGTCCGGCGAACGGTGACGCCATCTGGATATTTATCCCGAACGGCCTGTCTGTTAGCCGCCTGGTACGGTGAATCTGCTCTCTTATCCAGTCCGGTTCATAGAAACCCGAGCCGATAATACCAAGTCCGCCCGAATTAGAAACGGCTGAGACAAGCTCAGCCGTGCCTATGTGAGCCATTCCCCCCTGAATGATTGGGTGCCTGATATCAAAGAGGTCGCAGATAGCTGTTTTGAGCAAAACTCACTCTTCCTCAGCCTGTCTTCGGTTTAGGGCTTTTAGTCTCAACAGCTTCTCTGCCGTTATAGCTGCCGCAGGTAGGGCAGGCATGGTGGGGCAGCATCGGACTATTGCACTGCGGGCAATTGATTGTAGCGGGAGGAGACAGCTTGAGATGGCTGCGCCTTTCACCTCGGCGTGCTTTGGCGTATTTCCGTTTTGGTAAAGCTCCCATAATCTATTCTGTTCCTTTCTTCTTGTTTGCCGTTGTTTTACTGTCGGCTAAAACCAGGTTGCGCAGACCGTCCCACCGGGAGTCTGCTGCCTCAGCGGGACATTCGCAGGGTGCCTGGTTCAGATTGGCGCCGCAGGTGGGGCATAGTCCGGCACAGTCCTGCTGACAGAGCGGTTTTATGGGGATAGCCATCAGCGCATACTGACGCATAGCATCCGTTAAATCAAGGATGTTATGCTCATCGATGGTAAAGCAGTCGGGTTCATCGGGGAGAGATATTACTGCACCGGTATTTATATCGGTAGTCGGGAAAAATTCCTCTTCTATATTGAGAGCGAGATGATGGTTGAACAGGCTCAAGCAGCGGCTGCAGGTAAGCTCGATTTCGGTATGCAGCGTCCCTTTAGCCAGTATACCGCGGTCGGTGCGCATCAGCCTGACCTTACCCCGCGCGGTCACATTACTCTCATTGATGGAGATAACTCCGTCCACTTCATAATTTCGTACCTGTCCTATAGAAGACTTAAGCTGCTGGGATACGTTTATCTGCACCGTTGCCACCCCTCGTCTGTCCGGAATTTTTTACAAAGAATAGTTCCCGGAATTCGCGACTTCTTTCAGAAATAGTCGGTTTGTATCTGAAAATCAGTTCAATTATAAACAAAGCTGCCTGTCGGCGTCAATCTGGCGTTACCGCGCCTCTATCCGGTTACAATTAACAGTGTCATTGCGAACCACGATGAAATTGGGACTACTCGCAATGACAGGTGAATCAACCAAATAGAAACAGAACACGAAGAACCGTAGTTGACGTGAGATGTAGTAGATAGTAGAATGGTGGCGCATTTCAAAAATTGTTCAGGAAAGGAGACAAAATGATTGGTGGGTATATGGGAAAAATTCTCTTCGTGAATCTTTCCACGGGGGAAATAAAAGAGGAAACACCTGATGAGAGCCTTTATCGGGACTATATGGGAGGCTACGGACTTGGAGCCAGGATACTTTACGACCGAATGAAACCTGGAGTCGACCCGCTGGGGCCCGATAATATTCTCGGGCTTACTACCGGCCCGCTGACCGGTACTCCGGCTATCGTGGGCACGCGATACGCCGCAGTGGGTAAATCGCCGATAACCGGCGGCTGGGGAGACGCCAACTCGGGCGGACACTTCGGCCCCTACCTCAAGTTTGCCGGTTATGACGCCGTTTTCTTTAACGGCATATCGGAAAAACCCGTCTATCTCCTCATCGATAACGGTAAAGCCGAGTTGAAGGATGCCAGTCACCTCTGGGGAAAGGACTGCTACGAGACCGAGGATGCCCTGAAGGCTGAACACGGAGATGATACCGAGAGTGTCAGCATCGGCCCGTCGGGGGAGAAGCTCGCCCTCATTTCCTGCATAATCACAAGGCGAGGAGCTGCCGCCGGACGCTCGGGACTGGGAGCGGTAATGGGCTCGAAGAAGCTAAAAGCGGTAGCGGCAAAAGGTAAGCAGGAAGTACCCATAGTTGATAAAGAGACGGCAAACCAGATACGGAGAGACCATACAGCGATGATGAGAAAAGCGCCGGAGGGCGGAGGGATGTCGTTCATCGAGCGGTTCAACACCTACGGGACCACCGATATGACACCCCGGTCGGCTCACAGCGGCGACACTCCGGTAAAGAACTGGGGCGGCGTCGGCATTGTAGATTTGAAGGATGTCGAAGGCTTGAGCGGTGAAGCGGCTATAGCCAATCTGGACAGGAGAGAAGGCTGCTGGCACTGTCCGATAGCCTGCCAGGGCAGACTGAAAGAGGGGACCGGCGAGTACAAGTATCCCGCCGGCATCCGGAGAATCGAATACGAGACCCAGGGCTCTTTTGGGACAAACTGCCTTAACAGCAATACAGAGTCGCTTAATATGATTAACCATATCTGTAACAGCTACGGCCTGGATACTATTTCGGGCGGCAGTGTCATCGCCTTTGCCATCGAGTGCTATGAGAACGGCATCCTGACAAAGGAAGATACCGATGGCATCGAGCTTACCTGGGGCAATCACCGGGCTATTGTCGATATGACCTGGAAAATGGTGAAGAGAGAAGGCCTGGGTGACATCCTGGCTGACGGCGTAAAGATAGCAGCCGAGAAAATAGGCAAGGGTGCTGACAAGTACGCCGTGCATATCGGAGGACAGGAACTCGGTATGCACGACCCGAAGCTGGTAGGGCGGCCGGGTGACCCTGCCGCAGCCCGCTACCTGATGGATGCCACTCCGGGACGCCATACTCAGGGTTTCGGACCCAGCGGCATGGGGGGGCACCTTACAAATATTGCCGGTCTCTGCCTGTTCGGCAGCTTCGGTGGTCCGCAAGTTCAAAAATTTACCGAAGGAATGATGAAGGCGGTAACCGGCCTCGACCGTTCCTGGGACGACCTGCTCAAGATAGCAGAAAGAGCTGCGACTATCAGGCATGCCTTCAACCTTCGCGAAGGTATCAACGAGAAGGAATGGAACGTGCATCCGAGAATAATCGGTGTTCCTCCCCAGACGGAAGGCCCGCTTGCCGGAGTGACCGCCGATATCGAGAAGCAGGTCGACGACAACCTCAAATCGCTTGACTGGGACTTGAATACGACAAAACCAAGCAAGGAAAAACTGCTGGAACTCGGCCTCGACGATATCGCCAAAGAGCTCTGGCCCTAGATGGAGCTTTAGTCAGATAGGGGTTGCCCTGACAGGCTCCCCTATCTGACTTTTTTTATTGCCTTTTTTAAGTAAGATATGGCGGCTATGAGAGAATCGGACTGTGATTAAATGCGTTGTCGAGATGTACGGTTTCGCTCTTGAAGAAAGCGGCTTGAGTGAAATCGAGGTCGATTTGAATGAGGGAGCGCGTCTGGGAGACCTTGTCGCCGAGCTGAGGCGAAAAATCCCGGCGCTCGAGGGGCGGGTAATCCGTCCCGGTGAAAACCGCCTTGTTGACCGGTGCGCCTTCAATATCGAAGGGCGCTTTTATTTCGATAACACGGACCTGAAGCTCAATGACGGCTGCCGTGTCAGGCTGCTTACCCTGGCTACCGGAGGATAATTTATATAAAAGCGGTTCGAAGTAGATGAATTACACTCTTATCATCGCTGCGTTTATTGTGCTGGTGGCATCTTTTGTCAGGTCCATTTCCGGGTTTGGTTATGCGCTTATTTCCACCCCGCTGCTGACTTTTATTTTCGATGCCAAATCGGTGGTGGTGATGAATATCATTCTCGGCAGTTTCACCAACGTACTGGTGCTGTACCACACCAGGAAATATATTGACGTTAAAAGGGCGGTTATTATTATCCTGGGAAGCGCTGCTGGCGTGCCTATCGGTGCCTATCTGCTGTCATGGCTCGACCCGTCGATAATAAAGCTGATTATCGCCGCGCTGGTAATTCCTTTTTCCGTGATACTGATGCTGGGGCACTCGCATAAGTTCAGCCATGATTCCATCGGCTGCGGCGTCGCCGGATTCCTCAGCGGAATACTTGCTGCCAGTACCAGCCTCGGCGGTCCCGTGGCAGCGCTTTTCCTGCTCAATCAGGGTCTGACCCCCGAGAGGTTTGTCGGCACTATGGCCGTCTACTTCATCAGTATCAGCCTGATGAGTATCGCTGCCTTCACCTCGCTGAGAATGGTGACGTCCGAAGTATTAATAAGGGTGGCTATTCTTTTGCCGGTACTGGTTATAGGTTCCTATGCGGGTGTTAAGGTATTGCCCAGAATAAACGTGGTCCTTTTTAAGAGGATTACATCGTCTATATTGTGTTTTACGGCACTGGCTATTATTATTTCTTTTCTGACCCAGCTTTAGGAGTAGGAATAATTTTAATAAAGGCTTGGTCTGCCAGCTTTAGCCCT
>CAZOUZ010000028.1:0-15157 GCA_964583115.1 uncultured Dehalococcoidales bacterium | reverse complement strand
GGGGGTTCGGCGCTGGGCGGAATCGCCCTTTTCCGCGCCCTCTGCCATCCCCTGCACAATTTACTCCCCGCATCGGACAGGGGCGGACTGCCCAGGATATTCTTTATGGATAATATCGACCCCGCCACTTTTGGCAGCGTTCTCGATTTTATAAATCCGGAGAGGACTTTATTCAACGTGATTACGAAGTCGGGTTCCACCGCTGAAACTATAAGCCAGTTTCTAATAGTACAGAAGATGCTTACCGATAGAATCGGCCGTGAAACGGTAAAGGAGCACTTTGTGGTCACTACCGGAGTAAAGGGCGGGCAGCTCAGAGGGCTGGCTGAAAAGGAGGGATATCCGCTGCTCACGGTTCCTGAGAACGTGGGAGGGCGTTTTTCGGTGTTGAGTCCGGTGGGACTGTTTCCCGCCGCTATGTTCGGAGTCGATATCCTCGAACTGCTGGCGGGGGCCCGCTATATGGACGAACGCTGCCGGACGGACGAGCTATGGCAGAATCCCGCCTGTTTGAGCGGGGCACTTCACTATCTGGCTGATGTCGGCAAGAGGTTGAGTATTGCCGTGATGATGCCTTACAGCGATGCCCTGCTTCAGGTAGCCTACTGGTTCCGGCAGCTCTGGGCGGAGAGTCTGGGCAAGGCGCAGACAACGGCGGGAGAGACGGTAAATGCGGGACAGACCCCGGTTGTCGCTCTGGGAGCTACCGACCAGCACAGTCAGCTCCAGCTATATCTTGAGGGCCCGTTTAATAAGCTTGTTACCTTCCTGCTCGTCGAAAACACTTCAAAAACAATGGCCATACCGCCGCAGCCGGGGCAGGGGGACTTTTCCTATCTGGGAGGACACGGGCTTGAGGAGTTGTTTAATGTTGAAGCCCAGGCAACGCAGCTTGCCCTTGCCAAAGCCGGACGCAGTAATATGAGCCTCATCCTGCCGGAGATAAATCCCTTTACCCTGGGACAGCTTCTCTTCCTTCTCGAAGTGCAGACGGTTTTTACCGGCGGTCTCTATGATATTAACCCGATGGACCAGCCGGCAGTCGAATCGGGCAAGCACTACGCTTACGGGATGATGGGCAGGAACGGGTTCGAGGATAAAGCCGGAGAAGTGAAAGAGTGGCAGAGTAGAAAGGGGCGCTACACCGTCTGAGGGCTGCTTTCCCACCGCTTTCCAGGCACGGTGTTGACTTCCGGCACGTCGCTGGCATAAAAAGCGGAGGAAGCCTGCTGAGTCCTTTATGGTCAAGAAGACATTTGACATCCTGATTATAAAAATTGTAACATAAGACCCGCGTTTAAAATCAATACAGTTGATTAAACCGCAATCGCTGATGAAACTGGGTTCGCGAGCTAGAGTGATGGAACAGAGCGGCACTTAGATGGTGAATTGCAATGGAAAGAACTTTAGCTATAATACTGGCTGGGGGTCGTGGGGAGCGACTGGGAATCCTTTCCCAGGAGCGCACTAAACCGGCTCTCCCGTTTGCCGGCAAGTATCGCATAATAGATTTTCCCCTGAGCAACTGCGTCAATTCGGGTATTTCCAAGATAGATGTGCTGACGCAGTACCAACCCCTCTCACTCATTGACCACATCGGTATCGGCGTCTCCTGGGGGCTGGCCCGCGTCGACGGCAGCGGACTGAGGCTGCTCCAGCCATATCTGTCACCCGACGAAGGCAGAAGCTGGTATAAGGGAACTGCCGATGCCGTCTATCAGAACCTTCAGCATATCGAGCAGCAGGGCGTCGAGCTTGTCTTAATCCTGAGCGGCGACCATGTTTACCTGATGGACTACTCGGATATGGTCAAGTTCCATGATAAGGCTCAGGCTGATGTCACTCTGGCTACCATTCCCATGCCCTACGAGGAGTTGTCACGTTTCGGTACGGTGACAGTGGACGAAGACGGGAAGATACTCGCTTTTCAGGAGAAGTCCAAAAAACCGGACAGTAATCTTGTCTCTATGGGTATCTACCTCTTTAAAAAGGAAGTTCTTTACCGGTGTCTGGAGGAAGACGCTCAGCTCCGCTCTTCAAAGCATGATTTCGGTCGGAACGTCCTTCCCCGGATAATAGCCGGTAATTACCGGGCTTATGCCTACAATTTCCACGGTTACTGGCGCGATGTAGGTACTATGGCTACCTACTGGGAAACCAATATGGACCTGCTCGATATGTACCCGGAACTGCTTTTCGATGAATACTGGCCGATTCGCACCAAGGAAGAATTAAGACCGCCGGCGGTCGTTTCCAACGACGGTGAGGTTGTAAGAAGTATAATAACTTCCGGTTGCATTATCGAAGGACGGGTTGAGCATTCTCTCCTCTCCCCCGGAGTTAGAGTGGCGGAAGGCGCCGTGGTGAAGGACTCGATTGTATTATCCGATAGCGTTATCGGGCCTCATACCGTTGTTGACTATTCGATACTGGACAAGGAAGTCGTAATCGGTGCCGGCTGCCATATTGGCTGCGGTGATAACTTCCAGATTAACCGCCGGGAGCCTAAAGTGATTAACACCGGTATTACCGTAATCGGCAAAAGGGCAAAAGTGCCTCCCGGGGTTAAAGTGGGCCGTAATTGCCTCGTTTACAATAACGTCCTTGAAGAGGATTTCCCCGGTTCCGATATTCAGAGCGGCGAGTCGGTCAGGACTAAGCGTGGGAGGTCTGTCCGGAAGGCATAGCGCCAATCCGGTAGCGAAAAAGTATGTCAGAGCTAAGACAGGACCCGACAATCATGGAATGGGTGATACTGGCCCCGGAGAGAGCCAACCGCCCTCAGCAGACGGTGAAGAAAAAAGCTGCCGAAGCTTTACCCGACCGGGACGAAGATTGCCCGTTTTGCCCGGGTAACGAGGATAAGACCCCTGACGAAGTCTTCAGGATTCCTGCTTCGGGTAAGGATTCAGCCTGGGCGGTAAGGGTGGTGCCGAACCGGTTTGCGGCGCTGACTCAGGAGGCGGGTACTGAGAGAGTCGGAGACGGGTATTTCAACCGTAAGATACCCGGGTTTGGAGTGCACGAGGTAATCATAGAATCTCCATCTCATAATACCCCGATGGCACTGATGACCTACCCGCAGATAGAAAAGGTGCTTACCGCTTACCAGCAAAGGTATAATGTTTTAAAGGAAAACCGGCGGTTACAGTTCATTACGATTTTCAAGAACCACGGAAAGGAGTCGGGGACATCCCTGGCTCATCCTCACTCCCAGTTAGTAGCAACGCCGATGGTGACTCCTTACTACCACCGGAGATTCGATGTCGCCCATGATTATTTTGTCAATTTCGGCCGCTGCCTTTACTGCGATTTGCTGGCTAACGAGCTGGAGAAAGATGAAAGAATCGTTGTTGAGACGGAACAATTCGTTGTCTTTCAGCCCTTCGCTTCCCGCTCACCCTACGAGACATGGATAATTCCCAAGCTGCACCGCGCCTCGTTCGGAATGCTGACCGAAGAGCATATTAGAGAGATGGCAAGCGTCCTGAAGGACACTTTATACTGCCTGTACTATGAGCTTAGTAACCCCGCCTTCAATTTTATGATTGATACCTCTACCACCTATGACGAAGAAGACCCGTACTACCACTGGCACCTCAGAATAATGCCCCGGCTCTCAATGATAGCCGGCTTTGAAATCGGCTCGGGTATCTATATCAGTTCGGCGCTGCCGGAAGACACTGCCAAGACCCTGCGGAAGTGCTGCTACTCGCTTGTCCGGGATGGCGAGAGCTGTATTATCCCCGGCGGCGATTGACGGCAGCTCGGCAGGCCCTACCCGGTTATCTTTTCCGGCAAATAATAAATTACCTCAGTCCGGGCAGCCGGGAGAGGAAAGTCTCCACTTCCGGGGTGGAATCCAGGAAGTAGTCGGCGTCTGACGAGGGATTTTCCTGACCGATGAAGATGCTCCAGCCCTGCGGGCGGTGAATAATCCTGAAAACGTCCTCGTCGGTGGTATCGTCACCGAGGTAGATAACCAGTCCCTCTTCCCCTCCGAGGACTTTCCTTATTTGCTCCCTGATTGTCTCCACCGCTTTGCCCTTGTGCCAGTCTATCGGCGGCCTGATTTCAAGGACTTTTTTCCCCGAGCTTACCCTGATGCTGCCGTCGCTGAGGCGGGGCGAGGTAAGCTCGCTGAAAACGTCGGTAACTGCTTTTACCTCGCTTTCTTTTACCATGCGGTAGTGAATGCTCAGGCTCAGCGCTTTATCTTCGATGATGGCTCCCTCGATGCCGGCCAGTCTATCGGCGAACTGCCGGGCGAGGTCTTCCATCTCCGCCTGGGCCGCTTTTGCTTCCGGATTGATATAGCTGAGACCCGGCCCCTCTATTTCGAGTCCGTGGTTTCCGGCGTAGTAAATTCCTTCGATACCGACGAGTACCTGGACTTCCAGGAGCGGGCGCCCGCTGACAATACCTATATTGAAGTCGGGCATGGCTGCCAGGGTAAGCAGCTTCTCCCTCACTCCGGGGGATAACACGGCGTCCTCCGGCCGGCTGACAATCGGAGTCAGGGTGCCGTCATAGTCGGAGAGAAGCAGGACTCTGGAAGCGGCTCTGATGTCAGCCGCAAAAGTTTCCCATACTCTGAACAGGTGCTCCATCAGTCCCTCGCTATTGAGATTAGACTGGCGACCTGGTCGGCGCCCCAGCGGTAGATGTTGTTGTCGGCGACTATTCCCCGCATCTTTTTCATCCGCCGTTTCCTCTCTGCCGCGGGCATCTCAATTGATTCTTTTATCTTCCGGGAGAATTCTCCGATGTCGAACGGGTTGATTATCAGGGCATCGGTCAGCTCGGCGGCGGCGCCGGTGAACTGGCTAAGTATCAGCACCCCGTCTTCATCAGACCTTGCCGAAACATATTCCTTGGCCACCAGGTTCATCCCGTCGTGGAGAGAACTGACAACGCAGAAGTGTCCCAGACGGCGTAAAGCGTTCAGAGAAGCCGGGGTTAGCTGCCGGGTAAGCATAACCACCGGTTTCCAGGTTTCGGTGCCGTATTTTTTATTTATACCTCTGGCAAGTCTGTTAGTCCTTTTCATCAGGTTCTGATAAGTCTCGATATCGGTACGGCTGGGCATACCGGCCTGGATGAAAACGACCTTCCCGATGTAGTTGGGATTGTCTTCAAGGAGTTTGTCCAGCGCCTGCAATCTCTCCGGGATACCCTTGGTATAGTCTATCCTGTCCATGCCGATGCCGACATATTTCCCTTCCAGTTTAAGCTTTTTGCGTAGAGTGCTCATTTCCTTCTCCACTGCCTCATTGCCGGCGTTCAGGGAAATACTGTCGAAATCTACGCTGATGGGGAAGGGCTTCACCAGGGTGGTCTTGCCCCGGTAGGTTATAGTGGACTTGTCCCGGTCTACTTTAGCGTTTAAGAGGCGCTCTGCCGCATCCATAAAATTCTCGCAGAAAGACGGGATATGGAAGCCCATCAGGTCGTTCCCCAGCATGCCGTCGAGTATCTCCTCGTGCCAGGGGCAGGTGCGGAATACCTCGTGGTTCGGCCAGGGAATGTGCCAGAACTGGCCGACGGTCAGTCCCGGGTTCTTTTCCTTAAGCAGGCGGGAAAGCAGGGCGAAGTGATAGTCCTGCACCAGTACCGCCGCTTTGCGGCCGGCAACCTCCTGCATAACCGCATCGGCAAATATCTGATTGACTTTCTTATAGGTATTCCACTCGGACTCTTTATAGGTAGGTGGAGTGAAAGTGACGTGGCACAGCGGCCAGAGAGCCTCGTTCGAGAAGCCGAGGTAAAAGCCTTCGACTTCCTCCCTGGTCAGCCATACCCGGCGCAGGGTATATTCCGGCTTGTCCGGCGGCACCGCTACACGGTCATGTTCGTCAACAACCTTTTCGTCGGCATTGCCGGTGCCCTGGGCTACCCAGGTGCCTCCCGAGGCGCGCATTACCGGGTCTAAAGCCTCGGTAAGCCCGCTGACCGGGCGGTTCCAGATTATCCCGCTGTCGGACGTTGAGTGGATATAAGGTTCCCGGTTGGATATCACTATGAATGGGGTGTCGCCCAGTTTTTCCTGTACCAGGTTATAGAGTCTCTCTTTGTCCCATCTTCGGTCTGCCATTTTCAGTCGCCTCCCTTGTGTTTGTTACTGTTTTTTATTATACCATTTTATTTTTTCAGTCGGGGGGATGAGACGTTGTGGGGAAGGGTCAGTTCCGGCTGCCCCAGAGGAATGCCGAGCAGGTAAGTGTAATTGCCAGCATCAGGCCGGCGGCGGCGCTGAAACTGGTATAGAAGCCGTAACTGTCAATCATGTGACCCATCACCGGGGCAAGGACAGCTCCCATTTCCATATTGGTAAAATAGTAGATGCCGAGAATCGTCGAGCGGTGGCGTTCCGGGATCCTGCCGATTATGTAAGCCTCGGCTACGGGCATGCGGATAAACATCAGCATACCGAAAATTATCAACAGGGCGCCGATACCCGTTCCCCCGGGGCCGAAGGGGACGATGTTTAATAAGAAAAGCACGGGAACGATAATAAGGCTGGCGACAAGTGTCACCGGTACTCTACCCAGGCGGTCCGAGAGGTAGCCTCCCAACGGGCTTCCCCCGAGCCCGGCGAAGAAGATAAGAGACAGGAATACTGCCGCTGTCCCTTCGCTAACACCGAAGTGGTCGACCATGAATAAGGGGATAAAAGCCATCATCGACATAATCACTGCCTGGGAAGCTACCACCAGGACGATAAAGGTAATGAGCTGGCGCAGTTTGCCTTTGGAGGAGTCGGCCTCCGCTCCGGGCTGCTCGGCTGTTGCCTGTTTAATCTCCACCTTATCAGACCGGCTGCCCAGGAGTTTATAGAAAATGATTCCCAGTATCATCGTCGGGACGGCTAAACTGAGGTAAGAGCCCCGCCATCCCCAGACGGCGGCGATGCCGGCGGCGATAAGCGGCGACAGGAAGTTGCTGCCGCTGCCGCCAATCAGGTGGATACCCAGCGCTCTACCCTGTTTCTCCGGCTCCACCGATGCCGTAATCAGCGGCGCCGCTGCCGGGTGATAGCCCCCGCCGGCTATCCCCATCAGTGCCAGGCAAACGAGCATCATGACAAAAGTCTGGGAGAGTCCGACCAGCAGTCCGGCAATTGCAACGCCGCAGATTCCCACGGTAATAATCTTGCGCGGCCCTATGCGGTCGGCAAGAAATCCGGCGGGTATCTGTCCGATGCCGTAGGCTATGCCGAATGCTGAGACTACCATCCCTGATTGGGCATAGTCCAGGCCGAAATCATCACGGATGAAGGGCAGAAGCGGCGTCGGCAGTGCCGTTAGCAGGTGGTGGGCAAAGTGTGCCACCACGAAGAGGGGGAGAAGTCCGATAGAAAAAGAACGGCCCCTGAGTTTTTTAATAATAAGCTGTCCTTTCGGTATTATATCTTGAGTTTGAATTGTTTTAGATTATAAAGGCTTCTATCCCGAATTACAAACCTTTAGTTGAGATTTATAAGACCCTATCCCCTCGCCTGCCGAAGTCCCGATAAAATCGGGGCGGTGGGCGGGAATAGATAAAAGAAAAATTCCTGAGGCATAACACACCTTTTTTGAAGTTTCCCCCTCTCCCCGATTCAATCGGGGAGAGGGGGAACAGGAGGTGTTGTTCTACAAGTCAGGGGGCGGCGAGGTTGATAAACGGTCGCCGTGGATATATAGTGGATATACAAGCAGAGAAACTTTACCTGTTAAAAGAGGGGAAAAGGATGGCGGGACTTTTTTTCGGGACTGCCGGTGTTCCGCACAGTGCCAGGACAAGGACGACTATAGACGGGATAAAGCGTATTGCCGAGCTCGGGCTTGGCTGCATGGAGATAGAATTTGTCAGGGGAGTGAATATGGGTGAGTCCGGCGCCCGCCTGGTTGCCGAAGTCGCCGCCGAGGAAGGGGTAAAGTTGTCCGCTCATGCCCCCTATTACATAAACTTCAACGCCCATGAGCCGGAAAAGATAACGGCAAGTCAGGAGAGGCTGCTTCAGACAGCCAGAATCGCCGCTTTGTGCGGGGCGCAGAGCGCCGTTTTTCACGCCGCTTTTTATCTCGGTGACGAGCCGGATAAAGCCTATGGTGTAATAAAGGACTCCCTCGGAGAGGTGCTTGAACGGCTTGAACGGGAGAAGGTTCGGATAAAGCTGAGGCCGGAAGTTATGGGAAAACCGAGTCAGTTCGGCACGGTGGAGGAAATAATAAGACTGTGTAAGGAGCTGGAAGGGCTGGCTCCCTGTATGGACTTCGCTCACTGGCACGCCAGGACCGGTGCCGAAAATTCCTACGGCGAATTTGTTGCTGCGCTAAAACAATTCGAGGACGGACTGGGCAGGGACGCCCTCGATGATATGCACATTCACTTCTCCGGTATTCACTACGGGCAAAAAGGAGAGAGAAAGCACCTGAACCTTTTGGAGTCGGACTTGCGATATAAAGAGCTTCTCAAGGCGCTGAGGGATTGCAGGGTGGAGGGCCTTGTAATCTGCGAAAGTCCGAACCTTGAGGAGGATGCCCTGCTTCTGCAGGAGACTTATAACGGCATGCTGGAGGAAGGCTGAGGTAAGGCTGAAAATTCAGTAGTTTTATTATGTAGCGTTATTTCTGGTATAATACATCTGAGTACTGTTAAGAACAGACTCTTTCGAGGTGGGAAAATGGCGTCACCAGGTTGGAAACGTAGCGGCTTCATATACATAATTGTTTTGTTCGCGGCGGTAGCTCTTGCCACTGCTCTTCTCTCTACGCCTCAAAAACCGACCAAGGTTACCTTGAGCGAAGTCATTGCTATGTCGAATAACAATGAGATAGAGGAGATTATCGAGGACGGTACGTTGCTGACCGTTACCACCACCGGCGGTGAGAAACTGGAGACGAGTATCGGTAATCTGAATTATGCCGACCTGCGGGCACTCGGACTCAGCCCTGATGTGGAGTACGATATAAAACCGGTCGGCTTTGACTGGGGAGGTCTGTTGATTGGATTCGTACCCCTGGTATTGTTTGGTGTTTTAATCTTTTTCATCTTCTTCCGTGCCCGGGGAGCTAATAACCAGGCAATGAGTTTCGGTCGCAGCCGCGCCCGGCTCTTTCCCCTGGATAAACCTTCGGTAACCTTTGACGACATCGCCGGGGTGGATGAAGCCAAGCAGGAACTATATGAAGTAGTAGAATTTCTGAATTCGCGGGAGAAGTTCCAGAGTCTGGGAGCGCGTATCCCCAAGGGAGTTTTGCTGGTCGGTCCGCCCGGCACCGGAAAGACGCTTTTAGCCCGGGCGGTAGCCGGTGAAGCCGCAGTACCTTTCTTCTCCATAAGCGGCAGTGAATTTGTCGAGATGTTTGTCGGCGTCGGTGCTTCCAGGGTGCGTGACCTCTTTGACCAGGCTAAACGCAATACTCCCTGTATCGTCTTCGTTGACGAGATTGATGCCGTCGGACGCCAGCGCGGCGCCGGGCTGGGTGGCAGTCACGACGAGCGGGAACAGACCCTGAATCAGATTCTGACCGAGATGGATGGCTTTGATACGGATACAAGCGTGATTATTCTGGCGGCTACTAACCGCCCCGATATCCTTGACCCGGCCCTGCTCCGTCCCGGTCGCTTTGACCGGCGGGTGATTCTCGACCGTCCGGACCAGAATGGTCGTGTTGCCATCCTCAAGGTTCATATAAAAGGAAAACCGATAAATAAATCGGTCGATTTAGAGGTACTGGCGAAGCAGACAGCCGGTTTCAGCGGCGCTGACCTTGCCAACCTGGTAAATGAAGCGGCGATTCTGGCTGCCAGACGGGGCAGGAAGACCATTAAGATGGAGGAATTGGAGGAGTCGATAGATAAGGTATTGCTTGGACCTGAGAGGAAGAGCCATCGAATGAGTCCGAAAGAGAAAGAGGTTACTGCTTATCACGAAGCCGGGCATGCCCTGGTGGCTAATATATTGCCCAACATTGAGCCGGTCAGGAAGATATCTATAATACCACGTGGAATTGCCGGCGGCTATACGAAGACGCTGTCCGAGGATAGAGCTTATACTATGCGTTCCTATATCATGGAGTCGTTAGCTATGGCTCTCGGTGGCCGTGTTGCCGAAGAATTAATCTTCAATGAAATAACAACGGGCGCTCAGAGCGATATTAAAGAAGCGACTACCTGGGCTCGCCGCATGGTAACCGACTTTGGTATGAGTGATAAACTGGGGCCTCGAACCTTTGGCGACAAACAAGAGCTTGTCTTCCTGGGACGGGAAATCTCCGAGCAAAAAGACTACAGTGAGAAAACGGCTACTGTTATTGACCAGGAAGTCGATAGAATTATCAGGGAAGCGCATAACACGGCAAAGAATATACTTACTGAAAATAAGCCGAAATTGATAGAGATAGCCAATAAACTTCTTGCGGAAGAGACCCTTGAAGGGGAGGAACTGGACCAGTTATTTGGTAAGTCCAAGGGGCCGGCTCAGAAGAAAAAAAGAGCTTCACGGGTACCGGCTTCAGCGAAAGTCGAAGCTGCCGCTGAGAAGTCGAAGGTCGGACGCAGGTCGAAGAAAGCCCCGATGATTCCGGAACCTCTGCCCAATCAAGCTCCGGCTACGCCTGATTAGTTTTACCTGCCTTCTGTTTTAGACATATTGAGGCGCGTTTCATTAATACCCGGAAAATGGTGTTACTATGATTGAAATTACTGATAAGCAGATTTCTCCTGAGCTTGTTGTGGATAAAGTTAAAACCGGTGGCAGTGGTTGCGCCCTTGCCTATGTCGGGTTAATCCGTGACCAGTCCCGGGGCAAGCAGGTCCTTTCCGTAGAGTATAAGGATGATAAGGGAGCGGCAGCGGACAGCCTGCGGCAGATAGCCGGTGAAATCGAGGAGAAGTGGCAGGTAGATAAGGTCGCCATCTCCCATCGGGTAGGCAGGCTCAATGTCGGCGATATTAACCTGGTTATCGCTATATCTTCCGCCCACCGCCAGGAGGCGTTTGCCGCCTGCCAGTATGCTGTCGACCGGTTTAAAGAAACAATACCTACCCATAAAACGGAGACCTACACCGACGGCAGCGTTTTTGTTGACGGGGAGTGACTATTTCGTCCTGAGGGTCATATATTCCGTCAGGTCGGTGAGTGACTGGCGGCAGACATTATCGGGCAGTAGTTCAAGACCTCTCCGCGCCCTTGCGCAGAAATCCGAGGCGACCTGATAACATTCCTTGATAATCGTCGAGTTACGGACTAGCTCAATCGCCTGCTTTACCTCGTCCCGCTTCTCCCTGTCCTCAAATAATCTTTTTACCGGGTTATCTTCAGGGTACTTCTCCAGGATAAGGATTGATGGCAGGGTAAGGGTTCCCTGAGTTAAATCGGAGCCTGTAGGCTTGCCCAGTTCTTCCTCGGTGCTGATAAAATCGAGAATGTCATCCACGATTTGAAAGGCGATGCCCAGGTTGTAGCCGTAGGCTATCAGAATTTGAATTGATTCTTCGGGAGCCTGGCTCAAAGCGGCTCCCGATTCCGTTGACATTGAGAAAAGGGCGGCGGTTTTCTTGGCGACCCTCTCGAAATACTCCTGTCGGCTCTGTGCCGGATTGTAGGCATTGAAAGCCTGGTTTATTTCCCCACTTGAGATAGTCTTCAGCGTTTCAGCGAAGAGCTTTATCACTCGCAGGTTCCCGGTGGATGCGGTGAGTGCTCCTGCCTCGGCGAAGAGGTAGTCGCCAAGCAGTACCGCCTGCTCCTCGCCCCATAATTTGTTTACCGTCGGTCTGCCCCGCCGGACAAGAGAGCTGTCAATAGCGTCATCATGGACCAGGGTAGCGGTATGCATAATCTCGACGGCTGTGCCCATCGGCAGGAGATAATCGGGGTCGTAATTATAGAATTTGCCTGATAGCAGCGTCAGTATCGGGCGGAGCATTTTGCCGTTGCTCTGCAGGCTGTACTCCAGCAGTTCGGCAAGGTGGGGATTGTCAATTGCGGCACCCGCCAACCTCAGTCTGTCCTCTATCTTGAGCAGGTCTTCCCGCACCGGTTCATAGATTGAACTTAGTTCCAAGGTCCTCCCTTTTCAATTGCCAGACAGAATAATATGGGTGTCTGAACCCGGTTATGATGTCTGTCCCAGGCGAGCAGTCTCTTCTTCGACAAGCGCCGTGTCCAGTTTTATAAAAAGCGGTTTAGGCTCCAGTAATTTTTGTCCCGGCGGCAAGTCCTGCCGCTTCCAGCCGTAATCTTCCACTTTCCCCTCAAAGCCGAGGTATTCGTGCACTTTCTGAGAGCTAAAGGGTAAAAAGGGATAGAGTACCGTTTTCAACTGCGAAATCACGCTGAGCGCCGCGTACAGAGAAGTGGCGGCAGCCTGGCGGTCTTCTTTAATCGCCTTCCACGGTGCTTTATCATCGAGGTAGCGGTTGGTTTCCTGGGCCAGGGACATCGCCGTTCTTATCGCCTCCCGGAAGTGGCATCCGTAAAAGAGCCCGTCAATTTTAGCAAGCGTATCCTCAGCCTTCTTCAATAAGACCCGGCTCTGGTCATCAAGCTCCCCGGGCTGCGGTACACATCCATCATAGTTACGGTAAGTAAAGGTGAGTACCCGGTTAACGAGGTTGCCGTAGGTTGCCACAAGCTCGTCATTATTGCGGCGGACGAACTCACGCCAGGAGAAATCGGTATCGCTCGTTTCCGGCATATTTATCGATAGCAGGTAGCGCAGCGGGTCGGGGTCGTACCGCTCCAGGTAGTCGGGCATCCAGACCGCCCAGTTCTGGCTGGTGGACACCTTCCTGCCCTCGATGGTCAGGAATTCGTTGGCAGGAATGTCATAAGGCAGGTTGAGGTCTCCGTAGCCCAGCAGCATCGCCGGCCAGATAATGGTATGAAAGGCGATGTTGTCCTTGCCGATAAAATAGTAGCTCTTTGTCCCGTCATCCTGCCAGAAAGAGCGCCACTTTTCGCCGTCGCTGCCCGATTTTGCCCACTCTTTGGTCGCCGAGAGGTAGCCGATGACCGCCTCGAACCAGACGTAGATGCGCTTGTCCTCGAAGCCGGCTACCGGCACCGGTATCCCCCAGCCGATATCGCGGGTGATTGCCCGGTCTATCAATCCCTCCTCCAGGTAGCGCAGGGTAAAGTTGAGTATGTTTGCCCGCCAGTGTTCCTGCTGCCTGACCCAGTCGAGCAGCTTATCGGTAAAGGCGGTGAGCTTGAGGAAAAAGTGCTCCGAGTCCCTGAAAACGGGCGCCGTGCCGCAGATGCGGCAGCGGGGGTCAATCACCTCGGCGGTGTTTAAGGGCTTGCCGCAGGCGTCACACTGGTCACCGCGGGCTTTAGGGTCGCCGCAGTGGGGGCAGGTGCCCTCGATGTAGCGGTCGGGCAGGAAGCGCTGGCAACTGGGGCAGTAAGCCTGTGAGACGGTGTTCTTGTAGAGGTAGCCTTTCTCCAGCAGCTTGAGGAATATGTCCTGGGTTACCTCGGTATGGTTCGGGGTGCCGGTGCTGGTAAAGAGGTCGAAAGAGATGCCGAACTTCTGCCAGCAGTCGAGGAACTCGCGCTGGTAGTAATCGGCTATCTCTTCCGGGGTCTTACCCTCCTGCTCAGCCTTGATGGTTATCGGCGTGCCGTGCTGGTCTGAGCCCGATACCATCACAACCTCATTCCCCTTGATTCGGTGGTAACGGGCGAAAATATCAGCCGGCAGATAAGCCCCGGCAATCTGCCCGATATGCAGGGAGCCGTTGGCGTAAGGCCAGGCGACACCGATGAAAATTCTCTCGCTCATCTCACTTCCTAATACTTTATCATAATTGCGGAGTTCAGGCTAAATCTAGGGGAAGAAGGTCAGTATTCTGCCGTCCTTTTCCTCTTTGTAGGAAGCGTAACCCTTTTTCAGGGCGCATTCGGTGCAGTAATATGCCGTCTTTCCTCCTTCCACCACCTCTACCCCTTTCTCTTCCTCAACAGCCAGGTAGCGTTCAGAGTGCGGTATAGTACGCTGGCACTCCGTACACTGAATATCCCCTGAAGATATACAACCTCGGCGCATCTTTTATCCTCCTGATACTATTATAGACCTATAGACCGTAGTTTAATCGTTCTTAAGCCAGGCGCTATACAGTTCTTTCCTGGATATACCTGTTTCCGAAGCCACCCGGGCTATCGCTTCTCTGGCGGTCACTCCGGAGAGGCGCATCTTATGTAACTGCTTCTCGATATCTTCTGTCAACAGCGGCTTGCCTGCCTCCTTATTGCCTTCAATTATAAGAGTGAACTCACCCCTGGGCTCGGCGAAGCGCTCTATTGCCTGGCTTATTTTTCCCCGGAAGACTTCTTCGTGGGCCTTGGTGAGCTCGCGGCAGACGGCGATTCTTCTATCGCCGAGGATATCGAGCATAGCCTTCAGAGTAGCCGGCAGGCGGTGAGGAGCTTCCAGGACGACGATTGTGCCGGATTCACCGGCTATGGACTCCAGCAGGTTTTTCCGGCTGCCCGCCTTACGGGGCAGGAATCCCAGGTACAGGAACCTGTCCGTTGCCAGTCCGGAGACGGTAACGGCGGTGGTGACGGCGGAAGGTCCCGGGACGGGGACAACCGGAATTTCTCTCCGGCTGGCGGCTATAATCAACTCGTAACCGGGGTCGGACATACCCGGCGTTCCCGCCTCGGAAACGAGGGCGACATCTCCTTCTTCAAGGCGGCCCAGGATGTAGTCCAGCTTGGTCAGTTTATTGTGCTCGTAATAGCTTGTCATCGGTGTCTTGATATCGTAGGCGGTAAGGAGCCGCCTTGTTTTGCGGGTATCCTCGGCGGCGATGAGTTTCACTTCACGCAGGACACGGAGGGCACGCAGTGAAATGTCCTCCAGATTACCGATAGGAGTAGCCACAACATAGAGGGTGGGCATCAGCTTTTATCATCCTGTAGTCTTAAAGCGAAGGTAAACTCTGAAGTTATTATAACCTCCGCTCTATTGCCTGTCTAGCTTTGGGGTTTATAAGAGTCCTCTTGATTTATAAAACCCTTTCCCCCCGCCTGCCGGAGTCCCGATAAAGTCGGGACTATGGGAGGCGGGTTAGCGCAAGCAGTCTGTGCTTTATCGTGTCTTTGCGGAGCGGTTCTTGCCTTTGCGTACCGGGATGCAATTCGAATTAGGGAATAACT
>CAZOUZ010000027.1:1962-15627 GCA_964583115.1 uncultured Dehalococcoidales bacterium | reverse complement strand
CGTGCTGACGGGGTGCTTCCGGAGGCTTAGATAAACCTTGATAAGGAGATAATATCAGATGGAGACTTATAAAGGTGTCTGGATTTTCGCCGAGCAGAGAGAAGGGAAATTGCTCAATGCCGGCCTGGAATTGCTGGGAGCAGGACGGAAGTTAGCCGATAAGCTGGGGCAGGAGTTAGCCGCTGTATTGCTGGGAAACAATGTTGCGGCGCTGGCTGACGAACTGGCAGCCTATGGCGCCGACAGGGTCTATCTTGCCGATGCTCCTGTGCTGGAGGTCTACCGGAGCGATGCTTACTCCCTGGTGCTGGAAGAGCTGATTAATAAGCACAAGCCGGCGATATTCCTCGTCGGAGGCACCAGCGCCGGAATGGACCTGGCGCCAACCGTAGCGGCTAAGGTCAATACCGGCCTGTCGGCGCACTGTGTCGGCCTGGATGTTGATGACACCGGGTGCCTGAGGTCTCAGGTCCCTGCCTTCGGCGGCAGCGTAATGGCTTCAATCGCCTGTCCGAATCACCGTCCCCAGATGGCCACCGTTCCCCCCGGCTTTATGAAGAAACCGGAAAAGACGGATAAAAAAGCGGTGGTCGAAAAGGTTGCGGTTGACATAACCGAAAAGGATGTCCGGACAAAGGTCCTCGAAGTCTTCAGCGAGGAACCGGAAAGCAAACCAATTGATATTGCCGAGACTATTGTTGCCGGCGGTTACGGCATAGGCGGCAAAGAAAACTGGCATCTGCTCGAAGAGCTGGCGTCGGTTCTGGGCGGCAGCGTCGGCGCTACCAGACCTGCCTGTGACGAGGGCTGGGCTGTCCAGGAAGAGCAGATGATTGGTCAGAGCGGGAAAACGGTGCATCCCAACCTTTACATCGGGGCAGGCATATCGGGCGTTATCCATCACCTTATCGGCATTCAGGACTCAAAGGTTATCGTGGCGATAAACCGGGACGCCGAGGCGCCGATTATGAAAGCTGCCGATTACGCGATAGTAGCCGATTATAAGGAAATTGTGCCGGCCCTCATCGAGGAATTCAAGAAGCTTAAAAACTAGAAAACAGCAAGGTTTTCATCTCCCTTTTATAAAGCTCCGATTCACTCCGTTCACACGGGATTCCGTATGAAATCGGAAGGAGACTGAGAGGGATTTAAAATCCTGAAAAGGCTGGTTGAAAACGCAATTGCTGATTCGTTCCGTCATTCCCGCGGAGGCGGGAATCCAGTAATCGAAGCCAGGAACCTGGATTCCCGACCTGGTCGGGAATGACAATTAAATGCTTTCTGACAATCTTGCTCTTTTCATCAGTCCTTCGGTTTTTCCACCAGCTCGATGAGCACGCCGTTCATTGATTTCGGGTGGATGAAGGCGACTTTGCCTTCGATGCCTTCTCTCGGTTTTTCATCTATCAGCCTTATTCCTTTTGCTGAAAGGGTTTTGAGGGTTTCGATGATATCGTCCACCTCGATGGCGATGTGGTGGACGCCTTCTCCGCGGCTCTCCAGGAATTTGGCGATAATACCCCCGGTGCCGATTGGCGCCAGAAGCTCGAGGGAGGCGTTGCCGGTGGAAAGCATTGCCGCCGCCATCCCCGACTCGGGTGCCTGTTGGACTTCTTCCAGCTTAATACCCAGGGCTTCGGTATAGACCCTGATTGCCTCATCGAGGTCTTTTACAGCGATTCCTATATGGCTAATCTGTACCGGCATTTTTCAGCCTCCTCTTTCCGGATATCTTTTCTTGCTAATTGTAGAGCAGGCTGTTGAGCAGATGTCAATACCTGCCTTTCAGCCTGCTCTGTACGGTTCTCTGTTAACCCGGTCTTGCCCTGAAAGTCCATGTCACCCTGAGTCCCGATTCGTCGGGACGAAGGGTCTGGGGGAGGGGAGTGTCTATCTGTATGCTATTGTCCCCACCCGGAGATTCTTCGTCGCTCCGCTCCTCAGAATGACATTTGAGGCAAGTCCCTATTAACCCGGAACTACCAGGCTTGGCTCAGGATACAGACGCCGTTGTTTCCGGCGTAACCATAGCTCTGGGCGAGACCTACCTTCGGGTTGTTGGTAACCTGCCTGCCGCCGCCTTCTCCTCTGAGCTGGTAACCTATTTCGATAGTCTGCCAGAGTCCCTGGGCTACGGTGGCTTCACCGAAGGCGCCGAACCCGCCGCTGGGGCAGACCGGTACCTTGCCGTCGGGGACGTTGAAGTAACCTTCCCTGAGCAGCTTATCCGACCCGCCGTACTCAAGCTGCATTATCATATCCAGATAGGTAAGGTAATGCCATGAGCTGTTGTCCGGCAGCTCGACGACGTTGATATCCGCTGGTGTCCGTCCGGCCTGCTTGTAAGCGGCGGCAAGAGCGTTCCGGCTTTCGCTGCAGGTACCCACTCCCGGCTGAGGATAGGAACTCAGGTAGGTCAGGGCTATGGTGGGGTCGCCGAAGGAAGTCGAGCCGACGGAAAGACCTTCTATGAGGAGGGGCTTGTCGGTGAATTTCTCCGCCATATCCATCGGCACGACGATGATTGCTGCGGCGCCGTCACTGGTGGCGCAAATCTCAAACAGGCGAAGCGGGTCGCAGACCATCGGCGAGGCGAGCACCTCTTCCAGCGTGTAGGCTTTCCGGTACCTGGCGTTCGGGTTGTCAACGCCGCCTTTGCTGGTGAGGACCTTGACCATAGCCATATCCTCTTCGGTGGTGCCGCAGTCGTACATTCTTCTCCGCATCTCCATTGCCCAGTAGCCCGGGTTGGTCTCGCCGGCCATTACGTAGCGCATGTAGTCGTTATCGAATTTGGCGTCTCTGGACTGGGGTCTGAAGAAGCCTCCCGCCGACTTGTCCGAACCGACGGCAATGGCGATATCATGCTCGCCGCTGGCTACGGCCAGGCAGGCTTCCCTGAGGATTGACTGCCCGGTAGCGCAGGCGTTTACGATGTTGGCGACGGGTATGCCGGTGCCGCCCATCATTGTAGTGATAGATGTTCCCAGCAGCAGTGAGGGTACGCCGCCCTGGTCGGCAATCCACATATAGGCGCCGCAGGCCATAGCTTCGATATCGCGCCATTTCATGTGGGCGTCCTCAAGGGCTTGGTCTATAGCGTAGCAGCCCATCTCTGCCATTGACTTATCCGGCCACTTACCCCAGGGATGGAGTCCCATTCCAATGATAGCAAGTTCTCTGTTTTTCATTTATTTCTGTCTCCTTATATCTGTTACCTTACTTGACGGGTTTCCACGCCCAGGTAAGATATTCGTTTTCTTCGTCTTCATAGAGTTTTCTGGTGGTCATTTCCATTTCCATGCCGATTTCCACTTCGTCGGTGGTAAGCATGCCGAGAATCCTCAAGCCCTCGGGAAAGTCGAGCATACCCAGGGGAAACGGCTCAAAGGGCTCCATCTTGAACGGCTCCGGCATCGGATATGCCTGTACGGCATAAGTATAGAGTGTCGCTTTGTTGCTCAGCTCGATTACCTCTACATTATCCAGGTTCTTTTCACAATCAGGGTTGGTGCAGTACGGGGACTTGGGGAAGGCTGGTGTGCCGCATTTCTTACATCTGCTGGCTATCAGCCTCGGCTGGTCTGACGGCCAGGTGAAAAGACCTTCGACCAGTGGTACCTTTTTTTTGTTGGACACGATGAATACCTCCTTAATATTAATTTAGCTGTAATTACCCGTTTTCCTGCTGGATAGCGGTCTTATACCTTGTCCCGGATGTACTTTGCCACCTCTTTCAACGAGGTCCCGGAACCGAACACAGCACTTATTCCGTGCTCCAGCAGGAAGGGGATATCTTCCTTGGGAACGTTGCCGCCGCCGATGACAAGAATCTCTTTCATGCCCCTCTTGCGAAGCTCATCAACAACTCTCGGAAAGAGGGACTGGTGGGCTCCGGAGAGGCAGCTCAGGGCAACGGCATCGGGCTGCTCTTCAAGGGCGGCCTGGGCAATCATTTCCGGGGTCTGCCTCAGTCCGGTATAGATTACCTCCATACCTTCTTCTCTCAAGCCCATCGTCAGGACTTTTGCCCCGCGGTCGTGACCGTCCAGACCCGGTTTGGCAATCAGGACTTTTATCCGCTCTTTTTTGTTCACTCTGGAGACTGTCTCCTTTCCCGCTTTTGGTTCTTGAGATTATTTCGTCGTCCCAACTATATCGTCCCGATTCTATCGGGACTCACAATGACAATTTAATCAATGGGTACAAACATAGCCCTTTTATTTTTAAATCGTACCGTAGCCCGAATACTCACCGAAGACCTTCTTCAGTGTTCCGCAAATCTCGCCGATGGTAGCGTAAGCCTTTACCGCATCTATTGTCAGCGGCACCGTGTTGACCTTCTCGTCACCGGCGGCTTCCTCCAGCTGTGCCAGGATTTTTTCTACCTGCCGGTTGTCTCTCTGCTTCCTGATTTTCTGCAATTTCTTGATTTGCTTTTCCTCAGCCTGAGCCCGCTTGGTGGCGTCATAGGGATAGGGGATAAGGCGGTTGGGTAGTACCTCTATCTCCTGCTCTCCGGTGAAGGCATTAACTCCGACAACGGTCTCCTCGCCGGTCTCCAGCTTCTTCTGGTACTCGTAGGCGCTCTGGGCTACGGCCCGCTGCATATATCCCTTCTCGATAGCTCCCAGGGAGCCTCCCATATCGTCTATCTTTTTTATTAAGTCCCAGGCTTCTTTTTCTATCTGGTCGGTGGTGGCTTCGATGTAATATGAGCCGGCGAGAGGGTCGGTTACTTCGCCGAGCTTTGACTCAAAATGGATAATCCGGGCGGCGTCTTCGGCAAGCTGCTGCGCTTCGATGCTCCAGCCAAGTCCCAGCGGCTCGTCATAGGGAGGTTCTACCGATGGGATATAGCCGGCGAGAGCGCCGGCGACCCCGCCGATGACGGCGCGGGTCAGGTTGTTCATCGGTCTCTGGCTTGTAGACGTCCAGGCGCCGGTGAGGAAGCCGCCGGCTTCTCTCAGAATCCAGTTCCTGGGGTTCTTACTGCCGAACCTTTCTTTCATTATCTTCGCCCACATCCTGCGGCTCGCCCGGCGGGCGCAAATCTCCTTCAATATCTCCATACTGCCGCTCAGGGTGTTGAAGGTGAAGCGGTTGACGAACGAGTCCACGTCGAGACCGGCATCAACCCCCAACTGGACATAAGCTGTGGCGTTGGAGAGGGTGAAAGCCAGTGCCTGCACTCCGCTGGCGCCCGCCTCTCTCATATGGTAGCCCGATATACTGATGGGGTTGAGCAGGGGCAGGTGTTCCGTGCAGTAGGCGATAACGTCCCTGGTCAGTCTTAGCGACTGCCTGGGAGGGAAGATATAGGTGCCGCGGGCGACGTATTCCTTGATGATGTCATTCTGGAGGGTGCCTCTCAGTTTGGCCGGAGAGATGCCTCTTTTCTCGGCAAGGGTGATATAGGCTGCCAGGATGACGGTCACCGGGGCATTGATTGTCCAGTTCGAGGCGATGCTGTCCAGGTTGTTTTTCTCCTGGAAGGGTTCGTAAATCGCTTCGAAATCAGCCAGGGTATCAAAGGCGACTCCGGCTTTGCCGACCTCCCCTTCGGAAAGGGGGTCGTCCGAGTCCAGCCCGATTTGCGTGGGCAGGTCGAAGGCGATATTCGGTCCTCCGGTCCTGCCCCGGACTATCTCGCTCTGGTAGTAGTCCCTGGTATCTTCGGCGGTACCGTATCCAAGGTAGCGTCCGGCCCTGACCAGGCCGCCGCCGCCGCCGATGTGATAGCCGCCGGTTACCGGCCCGCTGCCGGGTACGGAACAGGGATAGACGCCGGCAGTGAACGGGTATTCCCCGGGAAAGCCCACTTTATCCAGGAAATCGGAATCGCTGACATCGAGCGGCGTGAAAAACTCATTCGGGCTCCCGGTGGCTCCGAACCTGTCGAGCGACTTCTTAAGCGTTCCCTCTTCCCATTCTTTGCGTTTTTCCTCTATCCGTTTGAGATATTCCTTGTCAAACATTCTGGACGCTCCACCCCCTGCGGTTGTGTGTATTATATATCAGACATGGCTGTGGTCTTCAAGACCTGGTCGCTGCGGTAGTTTCAATTGGTTAGAGGAAATCTGCCGTGGAAACTTGCTGTTCTCTGCCGAAGACCCCAAAGCCACCCTATTTTAGCACGTTGTGCTCATTTTGAGAAGTTTCTTGTTTGTTGATACATTGGCAAAGTGTTACACTTGTTTTAAGGGAATGAGTTATACCGTTACGCAGGAAAGCTTTGCCAGCCTTGAGTCCTTCCGGAATGGACCGGACAACGGTTTGAACTGGAACTCGGTCTTCGTTTTGCCTGCCTGGATGAAGGTCTGGTGGGAGGTGTTCGGTGGTGGAGCCGAACTGCATCTCAGTGCCGTCAGGCAGGAAGGGAAAGTCATTGGCGTTGCCCCGCTTTCCGTGAAGGATGGGAGGGCTTCTATCGTCGGCAGCGCCGATGTCTGTGATTACCTCGATTTCGTTGTTGCTCCCGGCAGGGAAGAAGACTTTTTCAATACCCTGCTGGATGACCTGAAGGAAAAGGGTATCCGCAGCCTGGAGCTTGAGTCCCTGAGACCGGACTCGGCGGCGCTCACCAGTCTGGCGGGCATTGCCAGAAGCCGCAACTATGAGGTTGGCTGTCAGAAGGAGGACGTTTCTCTCGACCTTGATTTACCGGCTACCTGGGAGGAATACCTGGGGATACTTTCGTCGAAGCAGCGTCACGAGGTGAGGCGTAAGCTGAGGCGGTTGTGGGAGGCAGGTAACCTGGAACACCGCTGTCTCGAAGCCGGCCAGGAAGTCGAAGATTTTGCGGAAATATTTCTGAAGCTCTTTTCGCTGAGCCGGGAAGATAAAGCTAACTTCATGACTCCCGGGATGCAATCATTCTTCCGGTCTCTGGCTGAGGCGATGGCTGAGATTGGGCTGCTGAGATTTGGCATTGTCGAGCTTGACAATCAACCGGTATCGATGACTATGGGCTTTGACTATGGTGATACGCACTACCTGTATAATAGTGCTTACGACCCACAGTTCAACTACTTGAGCGTGGGGTTGCTCTGCAAAGTCCTCTGTATAAAAGAGAGCATCGAGAAGGGCAAAAAGAGGTGGGACTTTCTGAAAGGGAACGAGCCCTACAAGTACCAACTGGGCGGGAAAGAAATCCCGTTGTACAGTTGCCGGATAAATATCGGATGATACGATGGAGAAAAAGGTGCAGTCCAACCATTTGAAAATAGCAATGCTGAGCGTTCATAGCTGCCCCGTCGGCACTCTGGGGGCAAAGGATACCGGCGGAATGAGCGTTTACATCGTTGAACTTGCCCGCGAACTGGGCAAGAAAGGGCATCCGGTGGATGTCTATACCCGTGCCCACGACCCTATGGACCGCCAGATTTATGACCTCGGGCAGAATGCCAGACTGATTCACCTCAGGGCGGGCGAGGACGAGCAGATACACAAGCTGGCCGTATATTCCTATCTTCCCGACTTTGCCTGTAATCTGGAGGCTTTCAGAAAGCGGGAAGACCGTCAATATGATGTCGTTTTCAGCCATTACTGGCTTTCGGGCTGGGTGGGGCAGTACCTGCGGCTGTGGTGGCAGGTGCCCCATATCACGATGTTCCATACCTTGGGTGCGGTAAAGAATGCAATCGGCATCGGAGAGACCGCTCCCGACCTGCGTGTCGAGACGGAAAGAGACCTTGCCGGAAGCTGCCACCGTATTATTGCCCCGACGCAGAGGGAAAAAGAGGCGCTTATTTCATACTACGGCGCTCCGCCGGATAGAATCGGTATCGTCCCCTGCGGGGTAAACCTTGAGCTCTTTAAACCTCTGGACAGAGAAAAGGCGAAGTGGGAGCTTGGTTTTGATGACGAGAAAATCGTCCTCTTTGTCGGCAGGCTTGAGGCGTTGAAGGGCCTGGAGCAACTCCTCAAGGCTTTGCCCTATCTACAGGGTGAGCAGAAGCCGAGGCTGCTTATCGTCGGCGGTGATGAAAGCAGCCGGTACGAAAAGGAAAGGCTTCTTAAGCTGTCCCGTGACCTGCAGGTAGAAGATTCGGTCACTTTTCTCGGCACGATTAAGCAGGAGCGGCTGCCATATTTCTACAACGCCGCCGATGTCTGCGTGGTTCCCTCGTACTACGAAAGCTTCGGGCTGGTAGCCCTGGAATCCCTTGCCTGCGGCACGCCGGTGGTGACTACCGACGTCGGTGATGCCAAAAACATAATCCGCCAGGGAGAGACGGGCTACGTGGTAACGGACAACGAGCCTCATCACCTTGCCGGGAAAATAGACCTGCTGCTTTCGAAATCAGACCGTGATAGAAACTCCGCCCTCTCGATTAGGGAATCGGTAAGCAGGTTCGGCTGGGCAAACATTGCCGGGGCAATTGCGGGAGAAATAAGGCTGGTGCTGGACAGGCGCTGTATCCCGGTGCCCTGATTTATCAGTCCTCTTTGTTTACAGTCCTCTTTTTTGGCAGCGAGAAGGAAACTACCAGACAGATTGATGCCGGGACTATCGCGATTACGAAGGGGTAGGCTATCCGGTTCGACATACCGAAAACGAGTATGCCGAGAAAAGGACCGACCGCCAGAGACAGGTCGATAATCGAATCGAATATAGCCATAGAAGTCCCCATATATTCCTTCTCAAAAGACTCGGACGCATAGACGAAACTCAGCAGGAACGTCACCGTCTCGCCGATACAGAAGATGCCGTAGGCAATCAGCATCAATATGAAGTTATTGCAGAATATCAGGCTGATTGCGGATATGATTATGATTGGCTGGGCGGCGATGACAAACAGTTTACGGCCGTACCTGTCGGAGAGCGAGCCTGACACAAAAGATACGATACTGTGAACGAGGGCGCCCGCCGAGATAATTACTCCAATCTGCCAGGGGGTGAAACCGAAGATTTGAGCTTTTGTCGGAACAAAACTGGCAAGTATCCCGTAGGCGAACATTCCCGAAATACCAAGCAGCAAATAGACGTAGACGGTCCTGTTTTGCAGCAGGCGCCTGATACCTTTGAAAACGCTCAGGTCGTGAGCAACCTCCACCCTGCCCTCATCTTTTATCAGTTTAAAAGCGACTAGAAATGCCACCATCGAAAGGATACCATCGGCTAAAAAGGGAGTCCGCAGAGAGACGAGAGAGAAAAGGCTCCCCAGAGCCGGTCCCACCACGTATGACATCCCCTGGCTGCTCCTTAAGATACCGAAGAATTTACCCGGCTGCTCTTTGCCCAGTTCAGAGGTGATTACAAGTAATGCCGGCATGGCAATAGCATCGGCGATTCCCGACAGTATCCTAAGCAGTAATAGCTGGACCCAGCCGGTAGCAAAGACGGTTAAAAGAGATGATATGGAGCCGAGGAATGCCCCCACCAGTATCAGCGTGCGTTTGGAGTATCTATCGGCAAGAATTCCGGTGAAGAACTGGGCGATTACCACTGTTGCCAGGGAAGCGGAGAGGATGATGGGTATCACCGTTTCACTGGCGCCAAGCTCCGATGAAAGTCCGGGTAAGACCGGGATACCCATCAGGGTGCTTAGAAAGATAATAAAGGCAAAAAGACCTATGCCGTACATTTCGACAGTGTTTTTTGACGAACCACTCTTCTGCTGCATAGGCATCTGGTCCTGTAAAATACCTGAACACAGGGGCGATAAATTACCATGCCTGATTGCATTCAGGCTGTTGTCCTAGTCTACCACCTTTTCGTACCACAGGGTGGTTGTCCGGACTTCGAAGCCGATTGATTCGTAGAGGGCACAGGCGACCTCGTTCTCGCTGTCCACGGTCAGCGTGGTTACCCGCATTCCTTTCTTCTTCAGGTGGGCGAGTCCGGCAAGCAGGACTCTTTTTCCCGCCCCGGTGCCCCTGTATTCCGGGTCGGTGCCAATCATGTAAATTTGCCCTTCTCCCCCGCTGCCGGCGGTTACCTCCGTCCAGCAGTAGCCGATGAATTTATCTCCGTCACAGGTCACGATGATGTCCTCCGGGGAGTGGTCTATACGGTTGGCGTCGTATTTTATTTCCTCGACGGTGTTCGGATTGTATCCCCAGTGGTCGGCAAAGGCGCGGTTTTGAATCACTACCAGTTTGTCTTCTTCACCGGGCAGCAGATTACGGCAGCCCAGGGCGTCCGTGTTGATATCCTGCCACCGAATCCTGTCCATTTCCAGTCTCAAATCAAGATACCGCCGGACATTCTCAAATCCAAGCTTCGGTAGCGCGCTTTTAGCAGTCTCATTGTCCTGCGGGATGTTTACGTGGAGCAGTTTTGCTCCAAGCTCTTTGGCTCTTTCTGCGGCGTGTTCGAGGAGTCTCCCTGCCAGTCCCTTTCTCCGGTGCCGGGGATGTATCCAGCAGGAGAGAATGGCCCGCCCGATGGCGCGCTCGGGGAGCATATCCGTATAGCCGATTATTTTTTTCTCTGATTCAATGACGAACAGGTCCTGCTCGGGGTTATAGTTCGGATGCTCGAAATGCTCGGCAATGGCTTGCGGAGATGCCGGCTGTCCGGCAGGCTCCAGCCTTTCGGCTTCCTGCCGCAGCAGGACATAGCTATCGAAGTCGGCCGGTCTGTAGTTTCTGATGGCGTAGTCCGAGTTGCTCACCGATATCACCCGGTCAACATTGTATCAGCGTGGAGAATGTTATACAATATTCGTTTAGGATGTCTGCTCAGGGAAACCCAACCACAATGCCCGCAAAGGCCGATGTAATTGTTTTTACCCCCCATGCCGATGATGCCGAAGGCGGCGCCGGAGGGACCGTAATTCACTGGGTACGGGAAGGTAAGGATGTTGTCTACGTTGTCTGCACCAACGGCGATAAGGGCACCAGCGACCCGGATATGAAGCCGGAGGAGCTGGTGAAAATCCGGCAGAAAGAGCAGCTTGCCGCTGCCGAGGTGCTCGGGGTAAGAGAGGTCGTTTTCCTGCCCTTTCCCGACCAGGGGCTTGAGGATAATGCCGGGTTCAGGAAAGAAATCGTGCGCCAGATAAGGCTCTACCGTCCCGATACGGTGGTAACTACCGACCCCTACCGGCGCTATCTCTGGCACCGCGACCACAGAATCACCGGACGGGTGGTACTGGATGCCGTTTTCCCTTATGCCCGGGACTTATACGCCTACCCTGATTTGATAGAGCAGGGCATTATGCCCCATAAGGTAATAGAGGTGCTGCTCTGGGGTACCGAGGAGCCTAATTACTACTCGGATATCACCGACGTCTTCGATATTAAAGTCGCCGCCCTGCGCTGCCATCATAGCCAGGTGGGCGCTGCCCCGTTTGTCGAGATGGAAAAGCGGGTCAGGGAGCGGGGCAGGATGAATGCTGAGGGGCAGAAATTCGAACTTGCCGAAGCTTTCCACCGGGTTGAGCTGTTCAGATAATTATCTAAGGCATTATGAAAATATAGAATTGTCATTTCCGACCTGATCGGGAATCCAGATTCCTGGAAATGGCTGAATTATGGATTCCCGCCCCCGTATCAAGTACGGGGCAAGCTTCCGCGGGAATGACGAGGCAATAGCAGGATGGGCGTAATGAGTGGATAGTGGATTCTCGTCTCCGCGGGAATGACGTAACGAATCAGGAGCTGTGTTCTTAGATAACCTCGACTGGTATCGGCACAAACTAGGAGGTAAGCCAGACGATATCCCCGCAGAGGTTCGGGTCGTGGGAGCGGGAGGAAAAGACGGCAAACTCTTCTTTCTCTTTTTTCAGTACCGTGGACTCGCCGTGTCCGGGGTATATCCGGGTATCATCGGGCAGGACAAAGATTTTCCCGGTTATGGACTCTATTATCTGCTTTAAGTTGTCCGGCGACCACGATTTACCCGGACCTCCGGTGAAGATGGTGTCTCCGGACATAAGGTAACTGCCGGTCAGGAAGCATAAACTGCCGGGAGTATGCCCCGGCGTGTGAATCACCTCAATCTTGAGATTTCCCACGGAAAGCGTATCGCCGTCCTTTATAGCTATTTCCGGTTTTACCGGCAGGTTGCCCGAATCGGCAGCGTGGGCAGCCAGCGGGACCTTCAGGCTGCGGTGCAGCTCAGCGAGAGCGCCGAGGTGGTCCATGTGGTTGTGGGTGAGCAATATGTATTTAGGGTTTGTACCCTTTAACCTCTCCAGAATCGTTTCAGCCTCCGCCGGGGTATCTATTAAGACGCTGTCATTTGTTTTCCGGCAGACTAAAATATAGGCGTTGGTGCCGAAAGGACCCAGGGTAAGCTTCTCTATCCGGATATCATCGTCTTCAGCCGCGACAGCCATTTTCCCCCTCCTCGTTTTACTGATTGAGCAGTCCGGTTCAGGTCTACATTATATCACGATATCGCTCCGGGCAGAGCCGGCTGCGTCCGGTGAACGTCCTGTTTTCTTTATTCACATCCTGATAAGGAGTATAATCTACCCCGAAGCCGGTGGAAAGAGAGAGGAGGGCTGATAATGGACTTTAAAAAGCTTGGCAATACGGCCGTAGAAATACCGGCAGTGGGTATCGGCACCTGGGAAATGGGCGGCGGTTCTTTCCCGGATACTTCCGTTGACGCTGAAGGCATCCGGGCGATTAGAAGGGCTATCGAGCTGGGAATGACCCTGATTGATACCGCCGAAAAGTACGCCGACGGACACGCCGAAGAGCTCGTTGGCGAAGCAATCCGGTCCTTCCCCCGGGAGCAGCTTTTCATTGTCTCCAAGGTCTGGCCCGACCACCTGCAATATGACGAGGTGGTTAAAGCCGCCGAAAGGAGCCTCAAGAGGCTGCGTACAGACCGGCTCGACCTGTATTTGATACATCATCCGAACCCTGATGTCCCTCTGAAGGAAACGGTAGCGGCGATGGAGAAGCTGGTCGAGCGGGGCATGGTGAGGTTTATCGGCGTCAGCAATTTCGACGTCGCGCAGATGGAGGAGGCAAGGAGCTACCTTACCAGGAACGAAATCGTGGTGAACCAGCTACCTTTCAGTTTACTGGACAGGGAAATCGAGAAAGAGAAGTTTCCTTATTGCCTTAAAAATCAGATAACGGTAATGGCTTACTGGCCCCTGTCCAGGGGTCGGCTGGCGAAAGACGGATTTCTGAAAAAGACGGGCGAGAAGTACGGAAAGACCGCCGCCCAGGTGGCGCTCAACTGGCTGACTGCCCGGGAGAATGTCATTGCCATCCCGAAAGCGGTCAATATGGAGCACCTGGAGCAAAACGCCGGAGCGGCCGGATGGAGGCTGTCCGGGGAAGATATCCAGAGTATATCTGACCATTTCCGTTGATAGCTATGTCGGATAAGCTGAAATACATCACTTTCAATACCGAGATGGGCTGGGTGGGGCTCCTGGCTTCGTCAAAGGGTCTGCTGGCGACTACCCTGCCCCGGCGCTTGGCAGAGGAGGCGCGCCGGCTGCTGGGCGGCAGGGCGGATGAGGCTGTCCAGGCTCCGGAATTGTTTGCCGACCTGACGGAACGCTTCAAGGCTTACTTTAGCGGCGAGAGGGTAAACTTTCCTGAAAAGCTCGACCTCTCAGCGGCTACCCCGTTCCGGCGGGCGGTATGGGAAAAGACCAGGCTCATCCCTTACGGCGAAACTCGTAGTTATATCTGGGTTGCCGGGCAAATCGGGAAGCCGGAGGCGGCGCGGGCGGTAGGGCAGGC
>CAZOUZ010000027.1:0-1862 GCA_964583115.1 uncultured Dehalococcoidales bacterium | reverse complement strand
TCGATAAGTCCTTCACCGGCGAAGCTGTAGTACCGGTTATCGCCGATTATAACGTGGTCGAGCACCCGTATGCGGACGATACTCCCGGCATAGACGAGGTCTCTGGTCAGCTCTTTATCGCTCTTGCTCGGCTCCGGGCTGCCGGAGGGGTGATTGTGGACGAAAATCAGCGAGACGGCGCTGTGCTTGATGGCGCCCTCCACAATCTCGCGGGGGGAAACGGAGCTTGAGTTTACCGTCCCTTCGAAGAGGTCCTGGGTCTCGGTAATCTGGTTCTGGCTGTTAAGGTAGATGACTTTAAATACCTCTTTTTTAAGGTCGCGCATCGAGTGGTAGAGATAGTCGAAAATTTCCTGGGCTGATTTATAGATGGGTTTATCTATGATTCTTTCTTTAAGGAACTCCCTGGCTACTTCCTGGACGAGCTTGATGCCGAAGGCGCTGTGGGGGCCGACGCCCTCTATCTGCTCCAGTTCTTCGATGGGGGCTTCCATGACTCCGCGCAGCGTCTTGAATCTCCGGATTGCCTCTTTTGCCTGCTGCTTGCAGTCTTTACGGGGCGTGCCCAGGCTCAGCAGCAGTTCGATAATCTCGTAGTCGTGAAAACCCTTCAGCCCCGAGGCAATGAACTTCTCCCGCAGCCTTTTCCGGTGTCCCGCCGATTTATCGCTGTCCGGCATCTCTTCCCCTCTGGCATATTCTAGCACGCCAGAGAAGAAGGTTTCTAGCCTGGTGTTTTTCTACCTCACCTCCTGTATCCCCCTCTCCTTCAACCGAGGTGTACGAAAGGTAAAACTCCTACCGTCTCGTCTTGGCGGCTGGCTGGGGGCATAGGAATAGTATAATACAAACTCACTTCTGAGTCACTCACTTCAATCTTGTCCACGAAAGACTTGAGGAAGACCCTTTGCTCGATAATGGAAGATTTCTCCAACAAGTCCTTCAGGTCTTCAACGTAGTCCAACACCACTCGTTTGTCAGCCAGGTCCACCGCCTGTGAACGTAGTATCTCCTCCGATTCAGCCTTCGCTATCTCCATCTCCTCTTTCTTCTGGAAGAGAGCCTGTATTCTAGGAGCCAGCTCTCCACCCTTAAACTCACCTGTCTCCAGTGCGTCGTAGAGCTTAGTCAGCCGGCTGTCCACTTCAGCAATCTGAGTCTCCAGAAGTTCCAGCTTCTCCCTTTCGCCGGTGTAGGTCTGGGCCAGTTTCTCATTAGTCATCCTCACCAGTTCCTCTAGATTATCCTCGGTCAGGATGCTGTCTCTGATACGGTCGACAACAAAGCCTTCAAGCTTGTCTTTACGCAGGATAGGAGACGGGCAGGCTTCTCTGCCCTTTCTACGGGCGTTACCACACATGTAATACCGGTAGCGACTGTTACCCCCGTGACCTACCATAGCCGCCCCACAGTTCGAGCAGCGTATCATACCACTTAAAAGGTATGGGCTATCTACTTCCCTGGGATGGATAACCTGGGGCGCCCGGGCGGCCAGCTTAACCTGTACCTCATCGAAGAGTGTCCGGTCAATCAAGGCAGTCCAAGCATCCTCGGTTCGCAGGGTGGTAAAATGATTGGCGCTCCCCACTCTGGGCCGCTTGCCCCATACCAGTGTTCCGGTGTAGGCTTCGTTGCGCACTATCTTCTCAATCGAGGTTGATCCCCACTTTTTCCCTGTGCTGGACAATAGGCCGTCAATGTTGAGCTCGCGGGCAATAGTCCTGAGCCCCTTCCCCCGGAGGCATTCCCGAAAGATACGCTGAACGATGGGCGCTGTCTTAGGGTCGGGTTCAAGCTTGGTCCTGGGAGTGTCCCCGTCCTTTACTTTCCAGATTCGATTCCCGGCCGGATCGTAAGCGTAC
>CAZOUZ010000026.1:6809-15644 GCA_964583115.1 uncultured Dehalococcoidales bacterium | reverse complement strand
CCCTCCATTCTATTCAATAGAGATAATATAGTTATAATAGGGCTGACCGCCCTGGACCACCTCAACCTGGAGCTGAGGGTATTGTTCACGAATACTGGCGCTGACCTGCTCCGCCTCAGTCTGCTTGGCATCCGCCCCGCAGTAAATGGTAACTATTTCAGCGTTCTTTAAGTCCAGCCTCGCCAGCATCTTGGTAACAATGTCTATAGAATTTTTCCCTGCCGCCAGCAGTTCACCATCCAGAAGACCGATAGTCTGTCTCTTCTTGATACTCAGACCATCAAGCTGGGCTGAGCGTATCGCCCGGGTAATCTCTATCGTTTTTACTGTTGACCTTACCTCTCTCATAAGCTGAGCGTTCGTTTCAAAGTCAGCCTCGTAGTCGAAGGCGAGAAGCGCCGCCACACCCTGCGGTATGGTCAGCGTCGGCACCACTTCAACGGTCTTATCGGTCAGCGCCTGCACCTGCTCAGCGGTAAGCACAATATTTTTGTTATTGGGCAAAATTATTACCTTGTCCGATGCCACGGTTTTTACCGCCTGGAGTAAATCTTTCGTGCTCGGATTCATTGTCTGCCCGCCCGGCACAATAGCTGTTGCTCCCAGACTGGTAAAGACCTCGGACAGCCCGTCCCCGGAGACGACGGCGATGGTGGCGATATCAACCGCCGGGGCCCTGTCTTTCTGCAACTCAAGGAAGTCCTGGTGCTGCTCATCCATGTTCCGGATGCTTACCTGGTGCACCGTGCCCAGAGAAGTAGCGTAGCGAAGCACCTTGCCCGGGTCCAGAGTATGGACATGAATCCTGGCGGTACTCTCATCACCGACGACAATGAGAGACTCGCCCTCTTTATTCAGTCTCGTCCTTATCTTATCCGGATTGATTCCTTCCCCTTTGAGCAGAAACTCGGTGCAGTATCCGAAGGGCTCTTCTTCGGCGACCATCTGCGGCATTCTGACCGGTTGAGGCACATTACTGGTTATCATCTGGGGCTTGCGGAACTGCATCTGCTCCACCTCACCCCTGAGATAGCGCAGGGCGCCTTCCAGGATGGTATATAAGCCCTGCCCGCCGGCATCGACTACCCCGGCCTCTCTCAACACGGGGAGCAAGGTTGGGGTGTTAGCCACCGATTCGCTGGCGGTATTGACCACGGCTTCCATAACCGATATAAGGTCGTTATTTTCGCTGGCTGCCTGAGCCAGTCCCGCCTCGGATGCTTCTCTAATCACGGTAAGGATAGTCCCCTCCACCGGATTGCTTATCCCTTTGTAAGCGGCGATTGATGCCTGCTGGAGAGCATAAGCCATGTCATTACCGTCACAGGTCTCTTTATCCTGCAAGCCCAGCGCCAGACCCCGCCAGACTTGCGATAGAATCACGCCGCTGTTACCTCTGGCCCCCATCAGAGCCCCTCTGGCTATCGCCTGGGCTACCTCCGAGACGCTGGATTTATTATTCTCAAGAGCTTCTTCAATGCTGGAACGCATTGTCAGCAGCATATTTGTCCCGGTATCGCCATCGGGGACCGGAAAGACATTTAATGCGTCCACATCCGAAGCGCTTTTCTCAAGCCAGCCGGCTGCCGTAGCCAGCATTTCCCTTAATTCCCGTCCGTTAACAGAGCTAACCTCTTTCATTCCGTTTCCATCCTTGCCAATTTAGTCTGACTGCTAAAAGCATTTTACACCTTCTCCGAGGTTAATAAATTTTGTCCTTGCCAGGCTTACTTCTCTATGCTAATATGTTAGAAGCATATTACTGTAAATATCATTTAATGGTCAAGGGGAAGAAAATTGAAGTGTGATTTTTGTGGAAAAACGCCCCAGTTCGGGCATAATGTAAGCCATTCAAAACGCCGCACCAACCGCCGCTGGTTACCCAATATCCATCCGGTTACCCTCACCATAGACGGCAAACCGAAAAAGCTCAACCTCTGTACCCGGTGCCTGCGCACTTACCACAAAGCAGATAAAAAACTAGCCGCCAGCTCTGGCTAGTGGTGGTACTTCAACAATAGTGTTAGTTCCACACCTCCAAATCCATTCCGGCGGAAGCCGGAATCCAGTCGGAGACACAAGCTCTGGATACCGACTTTCGTCGGTATATTTGTTTTGTGGTCTTTGGAAGAACCGGAAGCACTCCGCTGGTATCCGCGAACCTTTATTGAGTACTGCCTCTAACCCAGACTGTCCCTTATTCTTTGCAGGGCTTCTTTGACGCTCTTCCCCGAGCCGAAGACCGCCGCCCCGGCTACCAGCACCCTGGCGCCTGCCTTCACCACCCTGGGAGCAGTTTCTGAATTTATCCCTCCGTCCACCTCAAGCTCGGCTTTTAGCCCCCTGCTGTCCAGTTCAGCCCGTAAGCGCGCTATCTTGTCAACCGACTCTTCAATAAAAGCCTGCCCGCCGAAACCGGGATTTACCGTCATTACCAGGACAAGGTCGAGGTAAGTCAGGATTTCGCTAAGCTCCTCTACAGGAGTGCCCGGATTCAGAGAGACCCCCGCTTTAACTCCCGCTTCTTTGATTGCCTGTATTGTGCGGTGGATATGTGAGCAGGCTTCCACATGAACGGTGATAATATCGGCCCCGGCATCGGCAAACTGCTTTACATACTGCTGCGGATTCTCAATCATAAGGTGCACGTCCAGAGGCACCTCGGTATGAGGGCGGATAGCCGCCACCACCGGAACACCGATTGTTATATTGGGCACAAAGTGCCCGTCCATTATATCCACGTGAATATAGTCGGCGCCTGCTTCAGTAACCTCGACAACCTGCTCGCCGAGGCGGGCGAAGTCCGCCGATAGAATGGATGGCGCTATCTTTATCTCCGGTTTACCTTCAGGCATTAGCTACCTCCTCTGGAGGATTTTATCAACCAATCTTTGTTTATTTATATGAACCCCATCCCCTTAATCCCTACCGATGCAATCGGGATGACGAAGAATCTCGGGGTGGGGCAGGTAATGTATATTAACCACTACCCCGAGACCCTTCGTCCCGACGAATCGGGACTCAGGGTGACAATGGGGAATTTCTCAATAAGAGGGGTTTCACCCCTCTTAGACACCCCGTTTTATTCTTCTATTACCACATCAGTAATAACCCACCTCTTTTTACAAAGGGTTTGAGCATATGCAAGTTATATTTCCCAAGAATATCTTTTAAAGTTCTGTTCTTTTCGTCATGAGAACTCATATAAATATATCCTGATTTATCATCATCTTCGGTATATCTTTGAACAAAGACTTCATCACTTCTAATTATGACTCCAACACTTTCCCATACTCCCGATACTCCTCTACCAAGTTTTATTCTTTTAACAGGCCAAATCATATCCATTATAACCACCCTCTTTTTACTTATCAGGCTAGCCCGCTAAGGAAATTCAAAAAATTTCATTACATTCGGGGAATAAATCAATAAGTAATATATCCAATTTGTATAACTTTGCTAAACTTATATATTGGCGAACCATTGAAGAATCTTTTACTTTCAAATACCCGCTTTTTTGGGCACCTTTATAGTTGTGGTTTCTCATGCAAATGCAGAGTGTCTTCACCCTTGAGTCAAGTAACGATTTTAAAACATCCTTGAAAAATTCGGCGAACGCATCTGATAAACTAATCTCAAAAGCTGTCCCTGTTTTTTTATCCAAGATATCAAATGCTTGCATTTTATTTGAGTCAATATTAATACCCTCTCCATTAATAGCATCAGACGCAAATCTTAAAGTCATTCCTTCAGCAACCGGCGCTTCTGTAGATACTCTATCTCCAAATTTATTCCTAAGGTGTTCCTGTATTTTTTTTGTAGTTCTTGATGTTTTAGCCTCATCTCTATCAGAAGAAGTAAGTCCTATGCTGTCTAGCCATTCGTTTTTATAATCAGCATAAGCATATCCATCTTCTCGTTTTTTTAACTCGAAAATATTTCTAAAAAAGTTTGTTATCTCGTTGGTAATATCATTGTCAATTGTATTAGTCATTGTTGCATCCGAATCGATTGTTTATTTTATCAATCACCAAGATATTTCTTGGAAAGTGCCTATATTATAATCCTTCCTGCAATTTTTACATTTAATTTCTATTATCATCTCATTGTCAGGAACGCATTCTAGAATTCCGTTTTCTATTTCTCCTTCGTAAATCTTTTCGGAGATTATAATAAAATCTGTGCTACCACAACTGCAATTATATAGTGACATATTTCGCCATCCTTTTATTGAGCTACGACTAGTTTCCCTTTTCCTCTTCACGTTCAGGGGAAAAATTAATCAGTATCAATCATCTTCTTTGCCTCTTTCAGCGCTGCCGCTACCTGCTTCGGTGCGGTGCCGCCGGTGTTATCTCTGGCTGCAAGAGACGAATCCACCGTTATCGAGGAAACATCATCCCCGAACCGGGTGGAAAACTTTTTATATTCAGCCGGTTTAAGCTCATTTAAGAGCTTGCCCTTTTCCTCGGCGTAGCTCACCAGCCTGGCGACTATATCGTGGGCGGTGCGGAAGGCCTCCCCTTTCTTTACCAGGTAGTCCGCAAGGTCGGTAGCCAGGATATAGCCCTCTCCGGCTGCCTTAGCCATACTTTCAGCTTTCACCCGCAGACTGCCGAGCATTCCGGCAAACACCTCAAGACTGGAGAGCAACGTATCCACGCAGTCGAAGAAACCCTCCTTGTCCTCCTGAAGGTCACGGTTATAGGAGAGTGGCAGACCCTTCATCGTGGTCAGCAAAGCCGTAAGCCTGCCATATACCCGCCCCGTCTTGCCCCGGACAAGCTCGGCAATATCGGGGTTTTTCTTCTGCGGCATAATACTGCTGCCGGTAGCATAGGCGTCATCGAGCTCGATAAAATCGAACTCGGCTGAAGACCAGAGAATTATCTCCTCCGCCAGCCGGGAAAGGTGCATCATACAGATAGCGGCGGTAGCTTCATACTCGATGATATAATCGCGGTCCGAGACGGCGTCCATGCTGTTCCGGCTTATACGACTGAAACCGAGCCCTTTTGCCAGGAAATCACGGTCGATATCGTAAGCAACGCCGGCTACGGCCCCGCTGCCGAGGGGCAGAACGTCAACCCTCTCCAGACACTCGGAGAACCTTTCGATGTCTCTCTGGAGCATCTCGAAATAGGCAAGCAGGTGATGGGCGAATAGAACGGGCTGCGCCCTCTGAAGATGGGTGTACCCCGGCATAACAACTTCCTTATTTGCCTCAGCCAGGCTTAAAAGCGCCTCCTGAAATCCTTTCAGACCGAGCACTGTCCTGTTTATTGCGTCTTTTGTAAACAGGCGCATATCAAGGGCTACCTGGTCATTTCTGGAGCGGGCGGTGTGGAGCTTGCCTCCAACCTCCCCCACCTTCTCGATAAGCCCGGCTTCGATATTCATATGGACGTCCTCGAGTTCCGGACTGAACTTGAATGTGCCCTCCTCTATTTCCTCCAGTACAGCTTTCAGACCATCAACAATGGTCTCCGCTTCCTGGCTAGATATAATTCCCTGTTTGCCGAGCATCCTGGCATGGACGATACTTCCGGCAATATCATAAGGGTAAAGCCGCCAGTCGATGAAAACCGAGGCGGAATATGCCGCCGCTGCTTTATCGGCATCTTTCTGAAAACGTCCTCGTATATTACTCATTTTTTCTCCGGTTCCTCCGGGCCCATAATGCTGAGCGGTCCCTCTTTATCACCGAGCAACTGCACCTGCGCCTGGTTCTTCAGCGGCAATCCCCAGAGGTGAATAAAGCCGACGGAGGCGCTCTGGTCGAACCGGTCGCCCTTGTCATAGGTGGCGAGGCTGAGGTTGTAGAGCGATTTCGGCGCCTTCCGCCCGACAATGGTAGAGTGTCCCTTGAACAGCTTCAGCCTTACCGTTCCGGTCACGTAGCGCTGCGAGCTGATTATATAGGCGGACAGGTCCCGGTTAAGCCCGCTGAACCAGAGACCGCCATAGATAAGGTCGGCATACTCCTGGGCTACCTTCTGTTTGAAATCCAGCTGGTTTTTGGACATTGTCATCGCTTCCAGAGCCTGGTGGGCCTGAAGCAGGACGATAGCCGCCGGAGCCTCGTATATCTCCCGCGACTTAATGCCGACCACCCTGTCTTCGATATGGTCGATTCTACCCACTCCGTGCTTGCCGGCTATCTCGTTCAGATGCCGGACCAGGCTGACTCCGTCCATATCTTCGCCGTCGATAGATACCGGAATTCCCTTGTCGAAGCCAATCTCGATATACTGCGGCTTATCGGGAGCCTTGTCAGGCGAAGTCGTCCAGGTGAAGGCGTCTTCCGGCGGCTCGACCCAAGGGTCTTCCAGAGCGCCGCACTCGATAGCCTTCCCCCAGAGACACTCGTCAATGGAGTAAGGGCTGTCAACGGTGATGGGCACCGGGATATTATGCTTTTTGGCGTAGGCAATCGTCTCTTCCCGGGTCATACCCCATTCCCGCGCCGGAGCGACAATCTTCATATCCGGCGCCAGGGCATTAATGCTCACCTCGAACCTGACCTGGTCGTTTCCTTTGCCGGTGCAGCCGTGGACTATCGCCGTAGCCCCTTCCTCCAGGGCGACATCTACCAGCAGCTTCGCCATCAGCGGCCGGGTCAGCGCCGTTGCCAGCGGGTACTGCCCTTCGTAGATGGCATCCGCCTGCAGGGCGGGGAAGGCGAAGTACTTTATAAACAGCTCCTTGGCATCAACCACCATCGATTTAATAGCGCCGATATCGAGCGCCTTCTGCCGGACGGCGGTAAAGTCCTTCTCGTTACCGACATCTATATTGACAGCAATTACGTCAAAGCCGTATTTCTCCTGAAGCCACTTAACTATTACCGATGTATCAAGCCCCCCGCTGTAAGCCAGCACCACTTTCTCTGCCATTTTGAGTCTCCTGTGTTTTTAACTACCCTATCCCCTGTGTCCCCTTTCCCTGTCGGGAATCATGCCACAAATGTCACTCCGAGATACCCCATTGTCATTCTGAGGAACGAAGTGACGAAGAATCTCCGGGTGGGGCAATTTCAGGTAGATACCCCTCCTCCCCGAGACCCTTCACTCCGTTCAGGGTGACATTGATATACTACTTTTTATACCCCTCGTCCCTCTTATACTCCCTATTTTACTACTTATCTGCCACACCGGACAGCACTTTGTCCAGGATGTCCAGCGCCTCGTCGACCTCGCTGTTAGTGATAATGAGCGGTGGTATGAAGCGGATGGCATTAGTCTTAAGTTTATTTATCAGCAGACCGTTTTCGAGACATTTCATCACCACAGATTCGGCTATCTCTTTATCGAACTCCACCGCCAGCAGGAGACCGCGCCCCCTTACTTCGGTAATGAAGCTGTATTTATTCTTCAGGCTCTCCAGTCCGCTTACCAGATATTGCCCGACCTTCCGGGCATTTCCGGGGATATCGTTTTCGATTACATATTTCAGCGTGGCGTAAGCAGTGGCGCTGGTAACCGGATTACCGCCGAAGGTGGCATTGTGGTCGCCCAGGGTAAAAACGGCGGCTTTTTCCTTTGCCAGCACGGCACCGATGGGTATGCCGCCGCCCAGGCCCTTGGCCAGGCTCATAATATCCGGCTCAACGCCGTAAAGCTGATAGCCGAAGAGCGCGCCGAGGCGTCCTATACCCGTCTGTACCTCGTCCAGTATGAGCATTATGCCTTTCTCATCGCACCACGCCCGCACCTTTTTCAGGAAATCGTCGTCGGCGACGTTGACACCGCCCTCCGCCTGAAGGGGTTCCAGCATCACGGCGCAGGTCTTTTCCGTGGTGACCGCTTTTATAGCCTCGATATCGTTGTTCTCCACGTTAATAAAGCCGACCGGCAGCGGCTCGAAAGGCGCGTGCATCTTCTCCTGCCCGCTCGCCGCCGTCAATGCCAAAGACCGACCGTGGAAGGAGCTATTTGTAGTTATGACCTCGTAAGCACCGTTAAGCTTCAGGCTGCCGTAGCGCCGGGCGAGCTTGATAGCGCCTTCATTAGCTTCAAGACCGCTGTTGCAGATAAAAACCCTGTCCATGCAGCTATTTTCCACCAGTAGCTCGGCAAGGCGAAGCATCGGGACAGTATAATACCAGAGCGAAGTCTGCATCAGGGTACGCGCCTGCTCTGCCATAGCATCGACGACCACCGGGTGGCAGTGCCCCAGGCAATTGACCGCCAGCCCGCCGACACAGTCCAGGTATTCTTTACCCTTATCGTCCCAGACTCTTACGCCTTCTCCGCGCACCAGCGTCAAAGGATGGCGCACTATCGTCTGCATAAAGTATTTCTTGTCCAGTTCCTGCCAGTCAGTCATTTTCTATACTCCTGATTATAGCGAATGTTTGTTAATAACCCCCATTTCTTTTATTAACTTAACCACTCCACTTCCGTTCCTGCTTCCACTCTGTCATTCCCACTTATCCCTGTCATTCCGGCGAAAGCCGGAATCCAGTAATTCATTCCATTTTCAATTCACTGGATTCCGTATCAAGTACGGAATGACAAATTCCTGAAAACTAATGTCTTATATATGTAACTTCATCCCTCTTCACGCCTTGTTATATATAGAGTTATCCTATCCTGGTACCGCCACTGCTCTCTTCAACCTCACTTAAGAGGGCATGGGGCTGCCTGCCATCTATAATACAGGTTTTTGAGCCGTTTGATAAAGCCTTCAGGCAGGCCCTGATTTTTGGAATCATCCCCCCAGAAGCCACCCCGGAAGCCAGCAGGGCCTCGGCTTCGGCGGCTGACAGCTTTTGCAGCAGCTTACCCGACCCGTCACTGACGCCTTCGACATCGGTCAGAAAGACAAGACTTT
>CAZOUZ010000026.1:4060-6709 GCA_964583115.1 uncultured Dehalococcoidales bacterium | reverse complement strand
AGCTTACCCGACCCGTCACTGACGCCTTCGACATCGGTCAGAAAGACAAGACTTTCAGCACCGACGGCGGCAGCAATTTCGCCGGCCACAACATCGGCGTTATAGTTGAGCGTCGGCGGTTCATCGTCCGGTCTATCGCCGGAATTAAGCCCTATCGGAGCAATCACCGGAATAAAACCCGCCTCCAGCAAAGCTTCAAGCAAGGCAGTGTTTACTTCCGCCACAGCGCCGACATAGCCCTTTTCTTTTTCCGCAATCTTCCCCCGGATAACGGCGCCGTCGACGCCGCTGATACCCGCCGCCCTGCCGCCCTGCCCGTTGATAGCGGCAACGATATCCTTATTCACCAGTCCGGCAAGCACGGCGGTTGCCACCTCAAGGGTAGGCTGGTCGGTCACCCGCTCGCCCCGGACGAATGTGGTGGATACACCCTGCTTCTCGAGCCACTCGGTTATCACTTTACCGCCGCCGTGCACCACCAGCACCGGTTTACCCTGCTTCTGAAGCTCGACGATATCTTCGATGGCGGTATCATGACTGCCCAGCGTAGCCCCGCCGATTTTGACGACAGTTATTTTATCCAATTTACGTTACCGTTCGTTTGTTCGTCCTAGTTCGACTTTCTTCCCCCGATACCTTTTGCAGTCCCCGAGCCTTCTTTAGACTCCTCATCCGGGCGCAAGTCACGGGTAGCCTTACCTGCCCGCCACATTTCGGAGTTCGCAATCTCCGCCAGTTCCTTGCCCAGTTGCACCTTGTAGTCGGGCTTGCTGCCGGTCTCGATAACGCGCTTGGTCTCCGCACCGGAGGCAACCCTCTCATAAAGGTCCTTATATACCGGCATTACCGCCTCTTTAAACTTGGGCTTCCAGTCCAGAGCGCCCCGCTGGGCGGTCGCCGAGCAGTTGGCATACATCCAGTCCATGCCGTTCTCGCCGACGAGCTTGATTAGACTCTCGGTCAGCTCTTCCACCGTCTCGTTGAACGCCTCGCTCGGAGTATGTCCGTGCGCCCGCAAGGTATCGTACTGCGCTTCCATAACTCCCGCCAGCGCTCCCATCAGTATGCCACGCTCACCGACGAGGTCGCTGTAAACTTCGTTTTCAAATGTCGTCGGGAATAGATAACCGGAACCTATTCCGATTCCCAGAGCGATGCAGCGCTCGCTTGCCCTGCCGGTAGCGTCCTGGAATACGGCAAAGCTGGAATTAATCCCTGCTCCGGAAAGGAAGTTACGGCGCAGAGATGTGCCCGAACCCTTGGGAGCGACCATTATCACATCGATATTATCCTGCGGAATAAGCCCCGTCTGGTCCTTATAGACAATGGAAAAGCCGTGTGAGAAGGACAGGGCGTCACCCGGATTCAAGTTTTTCTCGACATCCGGCCAGACCGCCTTGTGAGCTGCGTCGGCTACCAGCATCTCTATGATAGTTCCACGCTTTACGGCCTCCTCAATTTCAAACAGGTCTTCTCCGGGCTTCCAGCCGTCCGCCACGGCACGGTCCCAGTCTTCCTGGAATGCTTTTGACTGCCCGATTATCACCCTGAAACCGTTATCTTTCAGGTTCAACGATTGCCCGGGACCCTGAACTCCGTATCCGATTACGGCAATCGTCTCGTCCTTAAGGACCTCGCGGGCTTTCTCCATCGGAAATTCGCTCCGCATGACGACCTCTTCTTTAGTCCCGCCAAAATCAATAAGTGCCATTGTCCGTTTCCCTCCTTACTTTTAATTAATCGAGTGTTTCACAATACTGCCGGAAAATGCCAATCAGGTCATATACTGGCTGTTGATAACTACATATTCCTCGGAAAGGTCGCAACCCCAGGCCGTAGCCGAAGCCGTACCGAGGTTGAGGTCCGCCCTTATCGGCACCTCCTCCTGCTTCAAAACACGGATAACATCCTCTTCTTCGAAGGGCAGGGGTTTACCCGCCTTCAAGACCTTGACGTCTCCGATTGAAAGGTCAATCTTTTCCAGCTCCACCTCGACCCCGCTGTGCCCCAGCGCCATTATAATCCGCCCCCAGTTCGGGTCGCCACCATATACCGCCGTCTTGACCAGAGTTGAGCTTATCACCGCCCTGGCAGCCTTTTTTGCCTCGGCATCGCTGCCCGCCCCGTTAACGGTTGCCTCGATAAGCCTGGTCGCTCCCTCGCCGTCACGGGCAAGGGCTTTAGCCAGGTAGATACAGACCTTCTCCAGAGCCTGCTGAAAAGCATCCGCCAGCGGGCTGCCTTCTCCGATGGTCTCATTCCCCGCCAGGCCGTTAGCCATAATCAGCACCGTATCGCTGGGGCTGGTATCTCCGTCAATTGAAATCATATTGAAAGAAACGTCCGCCGCCTTCTGGAGCGCCGACCTCAGGAAACCAGGCTCCACGGCAGCATCGGTAGTTAAAAAACAAAACATCGTCGCCATATCGGGATGGACCATCCCCGAACCCTTGGCTATCCCGCCGATTGTAAACTCGCTGCCACCGCACCTGACGGCAACCGCCGCCTCTTTAGGAACGGTATCGGTAGTCATTATCGCCCGGGCAAGTTCATGGCCCCCATCGTGGGAAAGAACAACTTGGCCAATCCCGGCCCTTATAAGCTCCATCGGCAAGGGCTGACCGGTAACGCCGGTACTGGCAACGAGGA
>CAZOUZ010000026.1:0-3960 GCA_964583115.1 uncultured Dehalococcoidales bacterium | reverse complement strand
CTGTTCTCAGCATTTTTCTTTATCCCGGCATATACAGCCCCGGCAAAAAAACCTTCGGGGGAGGTAACAGTACCCCCGGAAATGAAATCAATTTCAGCCGTTTCCATAGCAGATAAACTATATCACACTAAATATAGCCAGGCAATGAGATTATCTTTAAGGCCCACCGAACTCAATCCTTTTGTCTAAAATAAATGATAATTTTTTGTCGATTACACTGCCTTAAGCTCTGTCCGGCTCTTGACATTCGCCAGAAAAACGTTTATGCTTGCTTACCAAAATATAAGGAGGAGCAACCGAATGGAAGCATACTGTGTGAAGTGTCGAGCCAAGAAAGAGATGAAAGACCCAAAGGCCATAACTATGAAGAATGGCAAACCAGCAACCCAGGGAACCTGCCCCTCATGCGGAACCAAGATGTTCAGGATAGGGAAGGGTTAAAACCAATTTCATAATCTTCGTATTCTATAAAGGCTGGATATACGTACAAAACGTACATCCAGCCTCCTGTTTTCCACTGTAAATCCGGTCTCGTCCTAAAAGTTTTGTACCGATGTCACCCTGAGTCCCGATTTCATCGCCCCGATTACATCGGGGCTCAGAATGACATTTAAGGCAGGGTTCATAAACCCGGAAGGTTTCGTCAGGAAGCGTCCGTCCGGTCGAGGGCGCGCCTCAATTCCCCGGTAAAATTCGCCACCTCTGCGAGTGACTCATCAGCCTCCAGACACTGTATTATCCGGCTGCCGACTATCACCCCGTCGGCTATCCCGGCAACCTGGGCTGCCTGCTCCGGGGTAGATATGCCGAAGCCAACACAGAGCGGTTTTTTAACCTGCTTCCTCACCCTGCTAACGAACGCTTCGAGGTCCGCCGGCAGCCTGTCTCTGGCACCGGTGATACCGGTTACCGAGACCAGGTAAACAAACCCTCTCGACCTCTCCGCTACCAGCCTGAGGCGTTTTTCCGTACTGGTCGGGGGCAGCAGGTAAATCAGGTCTATCCCCTGCTTCCGGGCGCTTGCTTCTATGTCCGAACCTTCCTCGGGAATCAGGTCGGGGATGATTAAACCGTCGACGCCGGAACCGGCACAGGCTTTACAGAACCCTTCAAGCCCGTAGCTGAAGACGGGATTATAATAGGTCATAAAGATAAGCGGGACGTCAACCTTCTTGCTCAGTTCCGAAGCCACCTCAAGGCAAATCCGGGGAGTAACGCCATTCTGCAAGGCGCGAAAGCTTGCCGCCTGTATGGTAACCCCGTCCGCTAACGGGTCGGAGAAGGGTATGCCTAGCTCGATAATATCGCAGCCGCTCCGGGCAAGTAGAGGGACCGCCTTTAAGGTAGCCTCGATACTGGGATAACCGACGGTAACGTAAGGGATAAGAGCGGTGTGCCCCGGCTTTTCGAAGACAGCATCGATACGGCTCACAGCTCCACCCCCAGTTCTTCGGCAACAATACCCATATCCTTATCTCCCCGTCCGGAAAGGTTGACGACAATGGTCTGCTCCTTATCCAGAGAAGGAGCCATTTTTGCAACCTGAGCTATGGCGTGAGCCGGCTCAAGGGCAGGCGTAATGCCCTCAGTGCGGCAGAGCAACTGGAAACCTTCGAGGGCTTCTTTATCATCTACGGCGACATACTCGGCGCGCCCGGTATCCTTGAGATAGCCGTGCTCCGGTCCGACCCCGGGGTAGTCGAGTCCGGCGGAGACGCTGTGCGTCTCCCTTATCTGCCCGTCACTATCCTGAAGGACGTACGACTTTGCCCCGTGGAGCACTCCCACTCTCCCTTCCACGAGGGAAGCGGCGTGCTCCCCGCTTCGCAGTCCCCTTCCGGCAGCCTCCACGCCGACAAGCTTTACTTCCTTATCGTCAATAAAAGGGTGAAAAATGCCGATGGCATTGCTGCCACCGCCGACACAGGCAACGATATAGTCCGGCAGACGCCCCTCTTTTTCCATTATTTGACGCCTGGTTTCCTTGCCGATTACCGACTGGAAGTCGCGCACCATCAGGGGATACGGGTAAGGACCGACCACCGAGCCGAGAAGGTAATACGTATCCGTGGCGTTCGTCACCCAGTCCCTTATCGCCTCGTTAATGGCGTCCTTCAGCGTCCGACTGCCCCCGGTAACCGTCCTGACCTCGGCGCCCATCAGCTTCATCCGGAAGACGTTAAGCGACTGCCTTCTGACGTCTTCCTCGCCCATATAAACGATGCACTCCAGCCCGAGCTTGGCGCAGATGGCAGCCGCCGCCACCCCGTGCTGTCCGGCACCGGTCTCGGCGATTATCCTCCGCTTGCCCATTTTCATAGCCATAAGGCCCTGTCCCAGAGCGTTATTAATCTTGTGGGCTCCGGTGTGGGCGAGGTCTTCCCGTTTGAGGTAAATACGGGCGCCGCCGCAGTGGTCGGTCATCTTCCCGGCAAGGTAAAGCGGCGTCGGCCTTCCCGAATAGTCGCGGGACAGCGAATCGAACTCTGCCCAGAAATCGGCATCAACCCTGGCCTGACCGTAAGCCGCCGCCAGCTCGTCGAGCACCGGCATCAGCGTCTCCGGGACAAACTGCCCCCCGTAGTCCCCGAAATATTCCTTTTTATTCTGTACCAATTAACCGTCTCCCTTCACCTTATCGATAAATTTCTTAATCTTCTCAATATCTTTTCGTCCGTCGCTCTCAACACCGGAAGAGACGTCAACTCCCCAGGGTTGGACCTCGCTTACCATACGGCTCACATTGCCCGGAGTCAGCCCTCCGGCGACAATCACCGGAAATTTTGCCGCCACTCCCGCCGCAACAAGCCAGTTAAACGTCTTACCCGTCCCGCCGTAAGCATCATCTACCTTCGTATCCAGCAGGCACAGCACATCTTTCCCCTGAAAAATACCGAAGCCGTTTTCTATCTCCGTCAGTACATCGTCGATGGACTGTCCTTCGGATATGTGCACCACCTTGATTACCGGTTTCTCGATATCCAGGCAGTATTCCCAGGTCTCATCGCCGCTGAGCTGGACAAGGTCCAGTCCGCAATCATCGGCTATGCGATTGACTTCATCAGCAGGCATGTTTACAAATACGCCTACTATTGCCGGAGGTCGTTCCAGGTTACGGGCTGCGTCCGCCAGCTGCCTGGCTCTCTCCGGCGTAACCTGCCGTGAACTGGGAGCGAAAACCATGCCTATAAAATCGGCACCGGCTTCACCCGCCGCTACCACGTGTTCCACTTCGGAAAACCCGTCGATTTTTACTTTTGTTACCTGCTTCATAGGAACTCCTTCATTGCAGAGGCAATATTGTCCGATGCCATAAACGCTTCACCTATTAAAACTGCGTCTACGCCCCAGCTTCTCAGTTTTTTCATATCATTCCGGTCTTTTATACCACTTTCACTGACCACTATTCTATCCTCCGGGATAAGCGGTTTCAGCCTCCGGGTAGTGGTGATATCCACATTAAAGGTAGCTAAATCCCGGTTATTGATACCGATAACTCCGGCTCCACTGTTCAGAGCGATTTCAAGCTCAGCCTCATTATGCACTTCTACCAGGCAGCCCATGTCAAGCGCTCCACTCAGCAAAAGCAGCTCAGCCAGCTTAGCGGGACTCAGCATAGCCACGATAAGCAGTATGGCATCGGCGCCGTAAACCCTTGCCTCATAGACCTGGTAGGGATCGTTTATAAAATCCTTTCTCAGCAGAGGTATCTTACCCCCCAGCGCCTTCCTGATATCCCTCAGATAGTCAAGACTGCCCTGGAAATACTTCGGCTCGGTCAATACCGATACCGCCGAAGCCCCGTTAGCGGCATAGGTGCGGGCTATCTCCACCGGGTGAAAATCGGCACGGATAACGCCTTTTGAAGGCGAGGCTTTCTTGACCTCGGCAATCAGCCTGATACGCTCCCCACGCAGCACCGGGGCGAAGTCGAGCGGTGGAGGCTGCTCCAGGGCAGTC
>CAZOUZ010000025.1:4822-15824 GCA_964583115.1 uncultured Dehalococcoidales bacterium | reverse complement strand
CCTCCCAATCAGCCTACTTTTGCCAGCCTGAGGAACTTCTTATCTACCTCGACAGGAGAAAACAGACCGTCAGTAAAGTCGAGTGACATCTCCCCCATGCCATCATGTATAGCCAGAGTCCCGTCTTTTTTTAGCACTCTGTGAAGTTCCTTGAGCACAGCTCGTCTTTCTTTAATCTCGTGCAGGACATCACACATCCATATCACGTCCACGGACTCGTCAGGCAGGCCTGTCTTGCTATCCGATAATATCGTCTCTATATTGGTCAGGCCGGCTTTCTCCGACCTGTCTCTCACTATTTCTAGCTGGCGGCGGAAATAGTCAAGAGCGTATACTTTCCCGTCCTCATCAACCTTATGTGCCGCCGGAATCGTAAAATCACCGGTCCCGCAGCCGTAATCAAGGAAGGTCTGCCCTTTCCGTACAAGGTTACACTCCTCCCACTTCCGCAGAATACTCCGCCCGCTGAAATTCCTCCACAATGGCCACCAGTAAACCCAGAGTGCGTAGTGAGCCCTGTACACCGGATTTAACTTTTCTTCGAGAAAGCGCTCTATATCAAACAAGAATTCTTCTCCCCAGCTTTAATCGTTAACCGCCAATGAGTGCGCAGGCTATCACTCCTTCAACCTTGCTCTCAACCACTTGACCTCTGATTCAAGTCCTTCAACATGCTGCTGGAGCTCTGCCATCCGCTGCGCCATACGCAGGATAACTTCCGCACCGGCAAGGGTAATGCCCAGGTCCTCCATCAGTGTTTTCATCTGCTTCAACCGGGCAATATCTCTGTCCGAATACAGGCGTATATTGCCCCTGGATCGGGACGGTTCTATTATGCCAATCTTTTCATAGTACCGCAAGGTATAAGTCTCGACGCCGAGCATCCTGGCAGCTATACTTATAAAGTAACGGGGCTCTTCATCAGTCGGATTCATAAATCACCTCTTAATTCTCACCGGAGCGCAACCGGCCGAGCTGCTCAAACAGCTTCTTCTCCTCCGCGGTAAGCTTGGTCGGCAAAAGCACCTTCACTTTAGCCATCAGGTCGCCATGGGAAGACTTGCCCAGATGAGGCATGCCCTGTCCCGACAGGCGAAAGACACGCCCGTTCTGAGTTTCCGGTGGAACCTTCAGCGCCAGTTTTCCCTTGAGGGTAGGTACCTGCACTTCGCCGCCCAGCAGCGCCACCGTCAAAGGCACCTCCACCTCGGTATTTAAATCATCGCCCTTTCGCTCGAACTGCCGGTGCGATTTCACCGAGGTTACCAGGTAAAGGTCGCCGCTGCTTCCGCCGGCATAGCCCGGCTCACCCTTACCGGCAATCCTCACCCGGGAGCCGTTTTTAACCCCGGGGGGAATTTTTACCTCAAGCCGCTTCATACCGGCCACCACCCCGGCACCTTTACACACCGAGCACGGGACATTCTGGATTCGACCGGTGCCGCCGCAACTGGCACAGGCTTGCGGATTTTCCATACTCAGTATACGGCCTGTCCCCCGAAAGGCTTCCTCAAGGGTTACCTCGACCGGATGCTCGATATCCCTGCCGCGCCTGGAACGGGGCCGGCGGCTGTATGTGCCAGCTCTGGAACCCCGGAACAGGTCCCCGAACAGGCTCTCCAAACCGCCTTCTTCGAAGTTGACACTCTGGCCTCCGCCGGAGCCGAAATCCCAGTAAGCCGTCCTCTGTCCTCCCGCCTTTTCAAACTGGTCGGCATGCTGCCACTGGTCACCATACTTATCGTACTTCTTCCGGTCTTCCTTATCGGACAGGACTTCGTAGGCTTCGTTTATTTCCTTAAACCTGGCCTCCGCCGACTTGTCACCGGGATTAACGTCCGGGTGATACTGGCGGGCCAGCTTCCGGTAAGCCTTCTTTACCTCCTGCTCAGTGGCATCCCGCTTTACCCCTAATATATTATAATAGTCCTTACCAGCCATAATCAGCCTCAAGTATAGTATAACGCTTTTCAAGCAATATATCAATAGCTTTATGAGAAAAGTTAATAAATAGTTATTAACTTACCGGCAATTCACATCGCCGATACGGAAGCTGCGCCTGACTTCAGACAATAAATGAGCTTGAGGCTATCAGTCCCGGGCTTTACTCTCCCCTGCCGCCGGACAGAGATTGAGGCAGATATCACAGAGAACGGAGTGGCCGTCCTCGGTTACGGGGCTGATGTTTGACAGGCAAATCGAGGGGTCGGGCATGCGGTAAGGTTCGAGGGCGTCAACCGGGCAGGCATCTATACAAATAGAGCACTCACCGCAAACGGATGCTTCCTCATCATTGAGTGCTACGCCGATAAGCGGCTCAAGCGGGGCGTCAGTCCTGACGGCGATAAAGCGGAGACGGGGACCGTATTCCGGGTGCAGCACCACCGTGCTCTTACCCCGCTTACCCAGTCCGGTGCGAATCGCCTCCTCCTTCAGGTTTATTTCACCCTTAAGGGGATAACCGTACCGTCCTACCGGCTCGGCGGAAAAGCCCTTATCACGGATAAAGCCGAGCAGCGATTCCAGCCTGGGAGCGACGTGCTCCTCAAAACCGTACATCTGGAAACCGCCGCCGGAATGACCGAACTCGTCGAGATTCCGCTCCGGCGTCGACTCAAGTCCCAGAATGAGCAGGCTGCTGCCGCCGGGCAGCCGGCTGACCCCGAAAACATCAAACAGCTCGCCGGCTTTTTCAGCTATCTGCCGGTCTATATCCACTTCTAAACCGTTCTCCCTTGACTGGATTTTGGTTCTTTTTGCATCTGGCTAATTCAACTGTCATTGCGAGCCCCGATTTTGTCGGAGCGAAGCAATCTCTATAAATATATCCATATAGATTATTTCGTCGTCCCGATTTCATCGGGACTCCTCATAATGACGATTGTACCTGGATTTTACCATATTGACAGAAGACCTGATTTTATATATAGTTCCAGCACTCATAATTAGAGGGAAGGGAAATGCCGAGTTTCAGAGCTTTCTTTACAAACATGTCGGTCCCGATGCCTCTTCACAGGAAACTGTACCTGGTTTTCCGTAATAATATGATAAAGCCATCAAGAGACAGGGCTGCTGCGGGCATCCCGGTGAACCGGGCTGCTGAGAGACAGGCAGGTAAACTCCCCATCGGGGAGGAAGAAAGGAGGGTGTTATGAGCTACGAACCCCGGTTTGTAAAGCTACGCGCGTATAACGCAATCATGGGATGTCTTCACCTGGCACAGGCTATTGCCATATTCCTTCTCAGCAACGACTTCTCGCTCCCGATTACGACTTCCTTCCTGAGATACACTGCGGAGATCGCTAAGCTGCACCCGGTTACGGAGGCAGTCATAAACCTGCCCTTCGGAGCTATGGTGGCGCTTTTCCTGCTTCTTTCAGCCATCGCCCACTTCACCATCGCCTCTCCCGGCGTGTTCGGCTGGTATGTAAAGAACTTGGAAAAGGGCATCAACTACGCCCGCTGGTACGAGTACTCACTCAGTGCCTCACTGATGATAGTGCTGATAGCCATACTCTGCGGTTTTTACGATGCCGCCGCCCTGCTGATGGCGTTTGCGCTGACGGCGGTTATGAACCTCTGCGGGCTGATAATGGAGGTGCACAACCAGACCACGGAAAAGACCAGTTGGATATCCTACTGGGTCGGCTGCATTGCGGGTATCGTGCCTTGGATAGCCATCGCTATCTATTTCTTCGGTTCGCTGGCAGGGACAGACGGCCGCGTTCCTACCTTCGTCTATTTCATACTGCCGACACTCTTCGTCTTTTTCTTCAGTTTCGCGCTTAACATGGTACTGCAATATAAAAAGGTCGGAAAGTGGCGGGACTACCTGTACGGTGAAAGCGTCTACATACTGCTCAGCCTGGTTGCCAAATCGGCACTGGCATGGCAGGTATTCGGCGGAACGCTGAGACCTGTTTAGCAGCTAAACGTGATAGAATAAAGCTGCGATGAAGGAAGAAGTAACCAGACTGGTTGTCCGGGTCCAGCCCAACGCGAAACAGAACGAGGTGCTGGGCTTCAGGGAAGGAGTCTTACACATCAGGATTGCTGCCCCTCCGGTAAAGGGAAAAGCGAACCAGGAGCTTGCCAGCTACCTCGGCGATATTCTGGGCATAGCCAAAAGCCGGGTAAGCGTTGAAAAAGGCACTACCGGCAAAAGAAAGCTGGTAAGCATCAGCGGACTGAACAAAGAGCAGGTTACGAGCATAATCAGTGGTTTGAATAAAACTCGCGACCAACAAAAGAAGAGACCTGTTTAAAAAGAAAACGAGGTTTATGTAAAGTCAACCCCGCCGGTATCCTTAATATCTTCTATTTTTTCCCCTGCTAGAGCCGCCGCCTCTCCTGTCCCCATATGACCCGCCGCCGCCGCCTCTGTTGTCGTTACGAGGACGAGCAGTATTAACGTCCATCGTACGTTCCTTCAGCGTTTTTCCGCTGAGTCCTTCGATTGCAGCTTGCCCTTCGGATACTGACGACATCTCGACAAAGGCGAATCCTTTTGACCGCCCGCTATACCTGTCGGTTACAATACTAACGGATTCGACCTCCCCGAAAGCAAGAAATTCCTGTCGCAGCTCTTCTTCAGTAACCTCGTAGGATAGATTTCCCACATAAATCTTCATATTCATACTCCTTTTAACAGGTTATGCCTATTAACAATCTCAGCCGCCCGCCAGTTGTTTTCGCCTTCTTCTGGCACTCTTTTGCGCTTTCAAACGCGCCATCTCCCCTCTGGATACAAAATAACGGCTCGCCTTTACCTCACGCAGGACTCCGCTCGTCTGCACCATTCTCTGAAAGCGGCGCAGCAGGGAATCCTGGGATTCACCTTCACGTATTGAGACTCGCATAGACATAACACACCCCGCATTCTAATAACCACATACGGGCTGAATGTAATCAGCCCGTATGTTTTTCCTCAAGACTAAAACCCTGTCTTAACTGGTCAGTCTTACTTTACGGTAGCAATCGCTACAGTAAACCGGCCTGTCGCCGCGAGGTTCAAATGGGACCTCGGTTTCCTTACCGCATTCGGCACATACCACAGGGAACATCTGGCGTCTGGAATTACCGTTTCCGTAACGCTGTGTTTTCCTTGCTTGACGACACTCGGGGCAGCGCTTGGGCTCATTTACATAGCCCTTCGACTGGAAAAATTCCTGTTCCTCAGCGCTGAAGGTGAAGGTAGCTCCGCAATCGGAGCATTCAAGTGATTTGTCCTCAAAACTCATTGGATGCCCTCCTCTCTCATTATTTTAGTTAGAGTCCGGTCATCCAATACTAAATTCGTCAAAAATGATTTTAAAAGTTTGTATAACCTAACTAGAACCAATAATTTACTATACCGTGAAAATGCTTCTTTGTCAAACCGACCCGGGACCCGCCGTACTCCGGGTAGATTTTTACAGCGTAATAGTATCTTTCTTTTGTTCCCTTGTCTTCCATATAAGCAGGGAACACACCACCGCTACCACCGCCGCTACACCACTGGTAATGGCAAAGGTGGACTGGAAGCCGACCCGGTCAATCAGAGAGCCGATAAACGGGGTCAGAACGCCGGAGACGCCGGTACCGGAGAAATAGTATACACCGAGCAGCGTAGCCCGGCGGCGTTCCGGTGTATTTCCAACTATGTAGCTCTCGGAGGTGGGCATTCGCGCCGTGCTTACCAGGCCTATAGCCACCATAATTACAGCCAGGATAATCACACTCGATGCCATGCCCAGGAAATAGATGAGCGGGACGGCAAGAAAACTGATTGAAATCAAAACCCTCATACTGCCGAAGCGGTCGGCAAGATAGCCGCCCAACGGCGCCGCGAATGCACCGACGGCCGGCTGGATAGACATCAGCATTGCGGCTGATGATTCGGACATACCAAGCCCGTCAACCGCAAAAAGAGAAAGGTATGCCGATGCCGACTGAATCATGGTGCCGGTTAAAACAGTCAGGGCGAGGAACGATGCCAGCCGGCCCCAGTTAATACGGCTTGGTCCGGATACTGGCGTTTCCTGGTTATCCGCTTTCTCAGACTCAAGAGATTGCATTTGCCGGCTGCGTCTGCCCATCAGGATATAGAGCACTACTCCGAATATCATGGTCGGAACGGCAAGTATCAGGTAGGGACTGCGCCAGCCCCAGGCAGCAGCAATCGGAGCCGCAATAAGCGGTATTATCCACATAGTTGCGCTGCCGCCGATAAAATGGACTCCCAGTGACCTCCCCCGGTGCTCCTCGGGAACCGATGCGGCAAGAGTTGCCGCCGCTGCCGGGTGGTAGCCGCCGCCCAGTAAAGCGGTAACTATCAGCATGACGACCAGCATAAGGTAGGAGTTTGTAAAGCCGATAAAAAATCCGGCTATAGATACCCCGGTAACACTGAGCAGAATTATAAACCGCGTCCCGAAACGGTCGGCCAGCCAGCCGGCAGGCAACTGGCTGATACCATTGGTGATGGCAAAAGCAGACATCATCCAGCCGGACTGAGTGTAGCTGAGACCAAGGTCGGTCCGTATCATCGGCATCAGCGGTCGCAGCATGGCGCCAACTACGTGGTGACCGAAATGAGCAAGGACAAAAAGAGGCAGCAGCCCCGATATATATGGACGGAGGTCGAATCGCTTCTTTATGGTTTCCCCCTTGAATTCATTATTATAAAAGCCTTTTTATATAATTACAAATACGGTACCGGATAATGCACAAAAGTTGACAGCATACGACGGCAACTGGTTAACTATAAATCCATATCACAATAACCGCTGTCCAGGCACGCAATATGTGGAGGTTTCAGAAATAGCAATGAAGAAGAGTGAAATAGACGATGTCCTGAAAGTGGAGGATATTGACAAGGTCGGTATAGTCAGTCTGGACGACTGGAAAGACACCCCTGTATACGAAAAATCCAGAGAACTGCTGCCGGAGGCGAAATCGATAATCATCCTGGCACTGGAGGTCTTACCGGAAACGGTGAAATACCTGACTCCCCGGAGTACGGTGGGCGAGATGGAAATGCACGATTTCTACAATAGAAACATGGAAATGGTCAACGGGCAACTGGACTGGGAAGCCTACAGGCTGGTCAAGAGGCTTCACCGGCACGGCTACAAAGGTCTCTCCCTCACCGCTTCCGGCGCTCCTTACGATTTGCGGTTCATAGAGCCGGCGCTGCCCTATAAAAAAGCCGCCGAGCTGGCAGGTCTGGGTATCACCGGCTGGCACAGCATGCTGCTTACCCCCGAGTTCGGCGCCAGGGTCCGGCTTGCCTGCGTCATTACCGATGCCCCCCTGCCGCCTACGGCTGCAACCGAACAATACGACCCCTGCCCCGAGTGCGGCGGCGCCTGTATAAAGGTATGCCCCGTCAAGGCTATCAGACAGCCGGAAGGCGGGGAAAGCATTAACGTGGACAAATTTGCCTGCAGCAACTACCTTAACGCCGCCGGCGGCTGCTCACAGTGCCTGAGAGTCTGTCCGGCAGGAAAAAAATAAAACGTCCGAAAGCCATCAAAAAGGGAGCAGGTCTAAGACCTGCTCCCTTTCTTATTCCGACAAGCGGCTTTGAATTCAAACTCGTGCAGCCGCTTACTGGGCCAGACTCTCCATCTGAGGGACTATTTTCTTCAGTTCCTGCTGCTGCTCGGTAATCAGTTCCTGTAACTGGTTATACCTGCCCTCCAGCTCCGCCTTCGCAGCCCGCTGGTTATTCATTTCATCATATAAAGGCAGTGACTCTTCGGAGACCATTCCGCCATAGGTGCTGTTGAATTCGTCAACAAGTTCCTGATACTCGCTAAACGCTGCCTGGTAGCTCTGGTAAACATCCTCAGCTTCCTCAATCATTGAATTATATTCGTCCACCCTGATGTTGTGCTCGTACTTTAACTCCTCGAATTTCTTGTACTCCGCAGGACTATCGAACGCCCACCCGGCGTAATACAGAGGGTTCTCCGACCTGGCAACAGCCTGTCCGTTGGTCGTCTCCAGCGCCAGTAATTCGCCTGGGCCTACTTCAGCCACAACCCAGGCATGGTTGGCATCCTGCATTTCCAGCACCGCTTTTTCAACATCCCCGATTTTTATCACGGCATCAATCCCCTGGGCCTGGAGCATGTTCCAGACATCCATCGCCATATCGGCGCAAACGAACAGGTCGGTCATGCTGTAGGTATGTGTTTCATGGTATTGCTCGACGACATTCCTGGCTGTGTCAGCATCCGTTTTCCCGACAAGCTCGGACTCCGCTACCACTTCCTTAATTTGCTGCATTAAATCGCCAACCTTCCCCTGCGAATCGCTGAGTTCCTCCTCCAGATTGTCAATGAGTTCTCTGGCAGCTTCAAGCTCGGCGCCGTCTCCACCGGATATTCCGGGAGAAGCCCCGCAGCCGTTAACAAGGCTGAGAAGTAATGCCGCCGCTACGGCTGAAATCAATAATATTTTGTTCCTGCTCATTTAAGCCGATACCTCCTCCGCTAGGTTCGGCAATAAGTATAGCATCCAACGGAATTAACAGACAAATTCAGAGTCAAAAGTTACCAATTTCAGTTATAACTGAATATCATAGCGTTGAATTTACGCAATGGTTCGAGAATAAAAACTTGGAACTTAAAACATAAGATAACCTCTAGTTCAGATTTAACCCGCTGGTATATCCAGACTATTGACTTTTCAATTTCTTTAGTATACTTTAGTATATAAGTAGATATTGCTGTGCATAATAAATTGTATTTGTAATCAATATCAAACATCATTAGAGAATTTTTAATAATTTATAGGAGGTTTTATCTATAACATCCTCTCAATAAAATGAGTTCGCAGTATATCGTTTCATACCCGTGCAAAACCAAAAATAAAGAACGCGGCCCTACCACAAAAGCCAGGATAACTGCAGATTTCTAACCGACTTGCGTTGTCATTTCACCTCCTCTCTTGGCTCCCTTGGCTGGAGACTTGAATTAACTCGGCAGTATTATCGGCAATACCAGCCAAGGGAGCGCCAGGGGATAAAAGACAATTGAACTCAGTACACGGTAATCAAGCTCCTGCAAATACCGGAGTAAACTTTGAATTGACACAGAACTATAAGAAAGGGGGAGTATAAAAAATGACCAGGAAAATTGTGTGGTTGGTGGTAAGCTGCCTGATGGCGCTGTCCCTGGTGATGGCATCATGCGGTCCGGCAGCAGAGGAGGAGGAAGAGGAGGAAGAGGAAGAAATAGCAGTAGAAGAAGAAGAGGAGGAGGAGGAAGAAGAAGAACAAGCAGTGCCTTCTTCAAATGAGCCTGTTTACGGAGGCACTCTCAAGCTTTGTTCCGCTGTCGATATCCTGAATTTCGACCCGATGGACTGGGTCGGAGGGGGTCCCTCTCTTGACCTGACTATGAATAGACTATGGGACGGAGACTGGGCTAAGGGTAAAGCCGGCGGTTACGGCACCGGAGAGACGGACTGGGCGACCAGTTACGACGTTCGTTCGCACAAGATGGGCTACATCGCCGAGGACATCACCTTTGAAGTAAACAACGATACAGGGATGGGCACAATCACCTACAAGATACGTGAGGGCGTAAACTGGGCTTTGAATCCCAACAGCCGCGCCGCCTCCATCACCAACGGACGGGAAATCAATGCTGATGACGTGGCGTTTTCTCTCAACAGATGTATAACTGAACCAATGGCCAATATCTACCGCTCCAACCCCTTCCTGCGGACAGCTATTATAACCAAGACCGCGCCGGACACAGTTACTGTGGAAGTTCCCATCGAGCGTTTGCTGGAAGCCGGTAAACGCTTCGGTGATTCCACCTTCCCGGTACCTAAAGACGCCATAGAGCAGCTCGGTAACATCCGTAGCTGGAAAGATGCGGTCGGTACTGGCCCCTTCATTCTTACCGACTACGTAGTTGCCAGCACCGTAACCCTCGAGAAGAATCCCGATTACTGGCTGAAAGACCCTGTGGGACCCGGTAAGGGCAACGATTTACCCTACCTGGATGCAGTCAAGTGGTTAATCATACCCGATGCATCTACCAGGCTCGCTGCATTACGGACGGGAAAAATCGACCAGCTTTACGACATTGCCTATGAAGACGCCAACCAGCTTGAAGCGACCTCGGAAGGACTTGTCAAAGTCGTACAGGACACCATTCATGTATTCCCGGCTTACATGAGAACGGACAAGGAGCCTTACAGCGATGTCAGAGTCCGCCGGGCGATGATGATGGCTATCGACCAGGAAACCATAGAGAGGGACCTGTACGACAATACCGGCAGACTCGTCACCTGGCCTTACTATTACAGCAAGGCCTACGAGAACCTTTACCTGGGTCTGGACGACCCGGAGATGCCTGATTCCGTGAAAGAGCTGTTCGAATACAAACCGGATAAAGCCAAGCAGCTGCTGGCGGAGGCCGGATATCCCAACGGTTTCAAGACCGAACTGATATGTAATTCCACGCAGGCCGATTACTATTCGATAATCAAGGATGACTGGTCCAAGGTAGGCATCGACCTTAAGCTTGACGTGGTAGAAGACGGCGCTCTCCGTAGCGTCCAAACCGGGCGAACCCACGAGCATTTGGTTACCAGTTCGACCGGTCCTCCGTCCATCTGGCCAATGCTGATAGTGATGACCGGCGAAGGCTGGCAGAACACCAGTTTGCTTGATGACCCAATCATCAATGAGGCAGCCGTCGAAATCGGCCGGATGGCAATCACCGACGAAATGGGAGCCATGGCCAAGACCAAGGAGCTGATGAAGTACGTCCTCGACCAGGCTTTCGTGATTCAGAATCCGGACTGCCCCCGGTACGTAATGTACTGGCCCTGGATAAGGAACTACTCCGGTGAACGGAGCATCGGCTACTTCTGGGTACACTCCTGGCCGCAGTACGTTTGGCTTGACGAAGATATGAAGGAGGAAATGGGCCACTAGCCTAACCACAGGATATACAGAAAAAGTATTAGCGGATTGGGGAGCTCTGGCTCCCCAATC
>CAZOUZ010000025.1:0-4812 GCA_964583115.1 uncultured Dehalococcoidales bacterium | reverse complement strand
TTTCGGGTTTGGCCCCCCCACCCCCCCACCCCCCGCTTCTCTATTCCGGTACCTTCCGAACCCGGAACAATAATAAATTTATACTGCCTCAGCTTGAAAGCTGGCAATGGCAAGAGTTAGCACCAAAAACTTTCTTACAAAAGAAAAAATAAAACACCTCCCCGCTACTCCTTGCTTTTAGCCCTGACCTGCTCGACTATCCGGGGCAGGACTTCCCCTATCTTTTCGTTAATGACGATATCGGCATAGCGGTCATGGGGCGTCGGCATGAGATTAATGATAACCAGCCTGGCCCCGTTGTTTTTGGCAACAAGCGGCATCTCGGCTGCCGGATAGACAACCATTGAAGAACCGCAGGCAAGCAGCAAATCACATTCGGCGGCTCTCCTCTGGGCTTCCTGAGTTTCCTCCACCGGCATTGATTGGCCGAACTGGATAACGTCCGGTTTCATAATTCCACCGCAGGCTTCACAGGTGGGCACTTTTTCCCCCGCCTCGAGTCTTACCTGCACTTCCGCGCTCGGATATTTCCTGCCGCAGCCCAGGCAGAGTGCCCTCGTCCAGGTGCCGTGCAGCTCGATTACCTTTTCATCGGGCACCCCGGCCCTCTGGTGAAGGCTGTCCCCGTCCTGAGTTATTATGCAGTCAAGCTTGCCCATCTTGTGCAGCTCGGCAATGGCAAGATGCCCGGCGTTAGGTTCGGCGGCAGCTATAACCGGCCAGAGCAACCTCTGGCGCTCCCAGTACTTCTCCCGGCTTGCCTGGCTCGACAGGAATTTCTGGTAGGTAAGCTCACTGGGGTCATACTGGTCCCAGATTCCTCCGGGACTGCGGAAATCGGGGATACCCGATTCGGTGCTGATACCGGCTCCGGTAAAAACGACTATCCTCCCCGACTCAACAACAATGTCCGAAACAGCGTCAATTTTATCCATTTATCACCTCTCCCTGATATATTAAAGGTTCGAGACTACAGATTTCAATCCGGGCCGACTGCCAACGCATTGATATCCGGTATCGCAAATTATAGTATAATAAGAAATATCAGATAAGGCTATTATTGAGAACGGAATAAATGAGAACCTGCGGGAAAATACTCCGGCTAATCTTATATGTGGCAGTACTTATGCTCGTCCTGCTGCCCGGCACGGCTCTTGCCCAGGACGAGAAAACAGGCATAAGCCTGACACTTATTCCCGGTGACTACTATAAAGAGGTGATACCCGGAGAGGAAAATATCCTGCACCTTGAGGTCCATAACACCGGGGACAAACCGGTTACGAATATCAGGCTCTCCGCGGAAGAACCGGAAGGCTGGTATATCGAATTCAGTCCGGCGGTCATAGGCTATCTCAACGCCGGTAGTCTTCAGACGGTTGATATTGCCGTCACTCCGGCTAAAAACTCGGCGAGGGGTGAACACCGCATCCATATTATTGCCGAAGCCAACGAAACGCGAAAAATCACCACTGCTTTCCTGAAAATCGAACCCGCAACTTCGATATGGACATGGGTCGGGATTGCCATAGCTGCCGTTGTCGTTGCCGGTTTCTTCTTTGTTTACCGGCGCTTCAGCCGGCAGTAGCCATCCGAATGAATTGAAAAACGGGAGGAAATATGATTGAAAGAGTCCATGAGCACATCATAAACGAGCTCGGTAGCAACACGCGCACCGATATAATTTTCGTCCTGACGGCGATACTTCTCAACCTGATAACCCTGGGGGTAAACTCCGGCATCGCATCCGCACAGAACGACGGCACCACCACCATAGTGATGTTTACCTTCGTCGCCCTGATAATAGTGGTCAACTTTGTCGCCGAAATCGGCCTGATAAGGGGCAGGATAATGCGGCAAAAACTCCTGGACGGCCTGCTCAAGATGTATAAAGACCAGGGAGTAGAGGGCTACTATGACCCGTCGCTACTGACCGATTATAAGACCAGGTACAACCTCTTTATGCTCGCCGTCCTGTTCACCGGTCTGGTAGCCATTATCATACCCTTCATCATCAGGTAAGCCCGGTAATTCCACCACCGTAACCTTGAGATGAGTGAACGAGATAATAGCTGGCGGTTAAAGCCCTGGCAGACTTATTCTGCTGTCCGGCATCCTGTTGTGCGCTATTCACGCCTTTGGTTCGTTTACATTCGATTTCTACGCCGGTGCGGCTTCTTTCCTTGGTCTTGCCTATTACGGTTTACCTTTCCTGCTAATCAATAGCGGATTCGGCGGCTATACCGCTTATGCAATATCCCGGAAATACCGGACGAATTAGAAAAGGAAAGCCAACAAGCTTCCCTTAGCATTTCCCTGTAGCGAAGGATAGTTCGAATAGAAAAAGGCTTAATATCCCTGTAAGGCAAACTGCCTTACAGACTGACACCTCAGGTTGAGCCTCCAAAGGTGCTAGGAGCGCAGCCACCGCCGGAAGAGGCTACGCCGAATGCGGAAAATACCTTGCGCACATCCTTTTCCCCGCATTTAGGACACTGTACATCGTTATCGCTATCATTAAAACCGCGGCGCAGCTCGAACTTTTCGCCGCACTTCTCACACTCGTATTCGTATATAGGCATTTATTATCCTCCCCTGTAGTACATCACTATTATAATACCAAATCAAAGAACTTGCACGTCTAGATTTTTGATATCCAGATGGCATTAAGCGGACATGCCTTGACACAGTCGGCACATCCCCGGCAGAGAAAAGGGTCGGTCATCGGTATCTCATAGGCGGCTTCCTGCGTGAGCAGCTTACGCTCGCAGGCAAGCGCCGCCTTGCAGACTCCGCCATCGCATTCCCCGGGACGGCACTTATTGAAGTCTATTATCGCCATCTTGCTCGGCAAAATTTCTTACCTTCTTTACTATCCGCTGCGGGTGAGGAAACAGTTACTCAAGGGGATACGCAGCCCGGTCTCAGTCCCCTTTCGACAATCTCAAGAAGCCTCTCGCTTCCCGCCTCCGACAGGCCAAGCTCATCCAGCCCGCTGTTCAACGCCTCCTCCGAGCCGTAGCCGCAGGCATACCCGTTCAGGCGGGCAACAGCCGTCGAGCTTATGAAGTCTTCCACATCCGGGTAGATTTCCCTCAGCTCTTCCATTATAGCCGATTCCTGCCCCAGACAGTACTTCTGGTGGTATTCTTCAGCCGGATAGAACCCGGGGAAGGAGGCAATCTCGGTGTAGGTTCCCGTTTTTAGCTCCGAATCCTGCCGCTCTTTCGCTTCCAGCGCCAGTCTTTTCTGCTCTTCGTTATGGTAGAAAATTACGGACTTGTACTGCGTTGAATAAGGCGGCTCTGCGGGATTGTGACTGTCCCAGAAAACATCCAGTAACTGCTCATAGGATATTTTGGCCGGGTCGTAGTCGATTTGAATCGTCTCGCTGTGACCGCCCAGGTCGTAATAAGTAGGATTTTCTTCAGTCCCTCCGGCGTAGCCGACACGGGTGCGGACAACTCCGTCTATACTCCCGAACCGGGAGTCCGGACCCCAGAATCAGCCAAGGGCGAAGGTCGCCGTCTCCGTCATAGCCGGCGCCCGGGCATCTATCGGCGGTATTTTATTTTCCGTAACCACGATATCTTCCTTTTGCGGGACCCCCTTATTAATACAGCCCAAAGTAACTACCGATACCAGAAAAGTAATGATAAGCAAGGTTAAAAAAAGTCCCATCCTCATACCGTCTCCCCTACAGAATAAATTATCGTCTTGCTATTCGCTTTTAAATTAACAGGTATATTATGTTAATTAAATTTTACGCTATGGCAGAACCTGTCGTCTGTGACTTTCATCTCAAAAGCCGCCTTGACGGCTTTTAAATACTTATCTAACATAGTATTAAAGGTAACTCAGCTATGGAAACTCAAACATTGGACCCCCAAACAGTAAAGAGGCTTCTGGCGGCACAGAAGGCTGAAATCACGGAGCACCTTATTTATGATAGGCTGTCACGGGCGGTCAAAGGTGCCCGCAATATAGAAATTATCAAAGATATCTCAAAAGATGAACTCAAACACCATAATTTATGCAACCGGTACAGTTGCCAGGACGTAAAACACAACAGGTTCAAGGTATGGCTGTACTATATAATCTCCAGAACGCTCGGAGTGACCTTCGGGCTAAAGCTAATGGAGAACGGAGAAGAAAAAGCGCACCGGGTTTACCAGGAGCTCTCCCGCTTGATACCCGATGCCGGAGATATCGCCCGGGACGAAGAGAGGCATAAAAAACAACTTATAGACCTGATTGACGATGAAAGCCTTAAGTATACCGGAGATATAGTCCGGGGGCTGAACGTCGCCCTGGTGGAGATTACCGGAGCACTGGCGGGTCTCACCCTCGCTTTCCAGAACAGCAGCCTGGTGCTGACTACCGGCCTGATTATCGGTATCACGATGACGCTGTCTCTAACCAGCACCGAGTACCTTGCCGCCAAATCAGGGGGCGGCATCAAGAGCCCGTTCAAGTCCGTAGTCTATGCCGGCTTCACCAACATTTTTACGATTTTCCTCCTGCTGCTCCCCTACCTGCTCATTGCAAATATATATGTATCCCTCGGAGTGATGATTATCATCGCCATAATAATCATTTTCCTGTTCTCATTCTACATCTCGGTCACCAGAGATATATCTACCAGGAAAACATTCCTGGAAATGGCATCTATCAGTCTGGGGATAGCCGCCTTAGCCTTCGCTATCGGATATCTGGCAAAGGAGTTCCTGGATATTCATGTTATCTAGTCCGGAGGCCTAGTAGATACCCACGGGCAAGCCCGTGGCACTTTAAAAATTCAAGCTCCAATGTCAC
>CAZOUZ010000024.1:0-15978 GCA_964583115.1 uncultured Dehalococcoidales bacterium | reverse complement strand
CCCCGTGACGGCAAACTCGGTGAAGTGGCTCACCTGTGCCGAGATTGTACCGGCATCCATATCCAGCACGCTCGGTAAAGCCTGCCACTCCGAGCCGTCCCAGTAGGCAATGTAGAGCTCTTCTTCCAGCACTCCTTCCGGCAAAGACTCGGGGTCGTAGTCCATAACCAGGGTTATCGCCGGCGAGAATGTGGCCCCGTCGGGTCCGAAATCAACCGCTAATGCTATAGCCGTCCCCGGAGCCGGTCCCGGCGGTTCTTCCACCGCACCGGAGGTAAGCGATGAGATAACGTAACCGTTCCTATCGAGTATCTTCGTTCCCTCGTCAATGTGGATATAGACATCTGCATCATTGCAAAAAAGCCTGACTGATTCCTCGACTACGCCGCTAGCGTTCACCAGCAGGAAATTATTTGAGTTCAGCCCGCTGACAGAGACCTTTTTTGAGGTAAAGCTGCCGCCCCCGCCACCTCCGCCTCCACCGGAAGCCGAATAGCTGATTGTGCTCGCTACTTTTGATGAAGGTAAATAGCCGGTGACATCAACCCAGACCAGCAATACTTTTACTTTAGCCTCTACAAGCTCAGCGATTACGCTGTAAGTGCCGGAGGTACTGCCATCGGGAAATTGCAGAGGCACGGCAACCTGTGTCTGGGTAGTCTCTCCCATGCTGCCGGGAAACGGGTCTATTGTCAACGTATAGCTTGAACACAGAGTCACCCGGGCGCCGGTACCCTGGTGCACGGCCACTATGCGCCCGGTGACTGAAGCCTGGGAGGCTGACAGCGGAAAGTCCTGAGTACAGGTCGCCTGGCCTTCAATGGTGGCTACAAAACTATTGCTCCCCGAAACCTGGCTTTCGCTGAACTCGATATCGTAACTGAAAGAAAAATAATCGCTGGCACTTTGCGCAGACGCCGAACCCGGCATAGCGGAGACCAGGCATAAAGCTAGAACCAGGGCAGGTGCGATGCGCCGCAATAAATGGACAAAAAGACTTCTCACAGAACCCAGTATAACGGGTCGGGACTGACTTTGCCAGATATTAAATGGCTCAAACCGGTAGCACTTTGTCTAAAAGTCCTGTTCCTCTCCGCCGCCGAAATCGTCCCCGAAGTCTTCTTCCGCTCCTTCCTCAGCCATCTCCTCCTCGAGCTGCTCCATAATACGGGCGGCGCGGGGGTAACCGATGTGCAGGCGCCGCTGGAGGAAGGAAGTGGAGACGTTTTCGTGCTCCCTCGCCAGTTGGCGGGCGGCTTCCATAAGCGAGTCCTCTCCCTGGCTGCCCCTGCGGGCGGAGGACTTGAGGTCTTCAATCTTCAGCAGGTGGACGCCTTCCTGCTTCTGGCTTCCCCAGAAATAGACGAGCCTCTCCGCCTCGGCATCGGAGACATAGCACCCCTGGAGTCGTTTCGGCTTGCCCGCCTCGGTGGGCAGATAGAGCATATCGCCGCTGCCGAGCAGTTTTTCAGCACCGGCGCCGTCGAGTATCGTGCGCGAGTCCACCTGAGAGGTAACGGCAAAGCTGATGCGGGTGGGGAAGTTAGCCTTTATCAGACCAGTAACCACGTCCACGGACGGGCGCTGGGTAGCCACAACAAGGTGAATGCCGACGGCACGGGACAACTGGGCCAGGCGGCAGAGGACCTGCTCGACCTCGTCACCGCCGAGCATCATAAGGTCGGCAAGCTCGTCGATTATAAGGACGAGGTAGGTCATCTTTTCATCGCCCTGCCTGTTTTTATTGTAACCCTCGATGTTGCGGGCGCCTTCAGTAGCCATTGTCTGGTAGCGCTTGTTCATTTCCTGACTCAGCCAGTGCAGGGCATCCACAGCCTTGGAAGCGTCAACGATAACCGGAGTTGCCAGGTGGGGGATGCTGTTAAACGTGGTCAATTCCACCCGCTTGGGGTCAATCATAATAAAGCGGACATCGTTGGGGGTATTATTCAGTACCAGGCAGCAGATAACCGCATTCAGGCAGACGGTCTTGCCGCTTCCGGTAGCCCCGGCGATAAGCAGGTGGGGCATTTTGGCGAGGTCGCCGGCGATGGCTTCGCCGCCGGCGCCTGTACCCAGCGCCAGAGCCAGCTTCGACTTCGCCTGAAGCTTCTGAAAAGCGCTTGTCTCGATTACCCCACGCAGGCTGACCATAGTGGAAATCGTATTCGGCACCTCGATGCCGACTATTGATTTGCCCGGCACCGGGGCTTCAATCCGTATGCTCGGTGCCGCCAGAGCCAGTGCCATATCGTTCTGAAGCGAGGTGATTCTATCAACCTTAACCCTCGTCTTGGATACTTCCTCCTGCTTTACCTTCAGGTTGCCGTCTTTATCTCTCTCCCTGACTTCCTTGAACTTCCTGTCCCAGCCCGGCTCGACACCGAACTGGGTGACCGTCGGTCCTTCGTTTATCTGGACCACCTTTGCCTCGACGCCGTAGCTTGCCAGGGCTTCTTCGATTAGTCTTGCCCTTTCCGCATTGTCCGCCTGGCTGAACTGGATTTCGGGAGACCGGTCAAGAATATCGATAGGCGGCAGCTTCCAGCCGTCAACGACCACCAGGTCGGGCGATTCGCCATACCTCCTCCAGACGTCCTGGGCAACCTGCTTCAGTTCCTGGGTAGTCGGTTGGGCAGCGGATGCCTGCCTGGGTCTCTTCCTTTCCAGGGCCGTCCCCGCAGTGCCGGGAATCTCGGAAGGTTTGGGCTCCGAAGGCCTGAGAGCTTCCGCAGCCCTGGCGGCTTCTTCAAGCCGGGACAGAGCCGAAGGCTTTACAGCTTCTGAAGTCGGGGGAGCTAACCGTGCATTCGGGTCTGGAGTAAGAGCTTCTTTTTGCTGTGGGGGCATTCCGTAACCCGGCCGCCTGAACTGGCTGATAACCCACGAATAAGACCTGATGACAAAGCGCAGGGAAGCGCCGGGAACTGCCAGAATGATGCCGGCTATTAATAACAGCAGCACCCTGACAATGCCTTCCAGGTCAGTATGGGCGATGATGCCCAGCCCGAATTTACCTCCCAGGCTCACTCCGGCAAGAACGCCTTTTCCAGGGATAAAAGCCAGTATCCCCCAGAGGACAAGTACCAGGGCAATGCCGCCCAGCCACCGGTTCCAGCGCCAGATAAGCGAGGATAGCACCTGCCGCCGCACCGCCCAGACAAGGGTCCCGGCGGCGATGATTATAAGGATAAGCCCCCAGCCAAACAGCCTCAGCACGCCGGTAGCCCAGGAAGTTATGTTACTCCACTGCCACCAGATTACCGCCACCGCGGCGGCAATCAATATAAGCTGCCATACCGGAGTCGAAGTCAGAAAACGGAACAGCCTTACCACAAACGGTGCGTTACCGGATTTTTTCTTGACCATATAATCCTCAACCGGCGGATAGACTCATTATACCTTTACCATGAATGGAAGCACCATCGGGCGCCGCCTTGTCTGTTCATAATAATATTTATTCAGTGTATCTCTAACTTTGGTATTAATAAAGCCCCAGTCCGCCGGCCGTGAGCCGCCGTGGTCCAGCACCTCGGCAACAAGGTCGCGGCTTTCGTTTATCATATCCATGGACTCCCTGGTATCCACAAAACCACGTGAAACAATATCCGGGCGTCCCACCAGCTTGCCCGTCTGGCGGTTAACGGCGATAATCACCATAACTATCCCGTCCTTCGACAGCATCCGCCTGTCTCTTAAAACTACGCTGCCGATATCACCCACGCTCAGACCGTCGACATACACGTTGCTGGCGGTAACCTTGCCCGTTATCTTGCCCGACTGAGGGTTAAGGTCGAGGACATCACCGTCCTCAAGTACGAAAATATTGCTTTCAGGAATACCCACGGACTCGGCAAGTTTGGCATGCAAGCTCAAATGGCGGTATTCACCATGGATAGGTATAAAGAACTTGGGCTTGACGAGGTTCAGCAGCAGCTTCAGTTCCTCCTGGCTGGCATGGCCATGAACGTGGACCGGCGCCACTTTATCGTACAGCACCCGGGCACCCTGCTTGAAAAGGTTGTCAATCGTCCGGTTAACCACCGCCTCATTACCGGGCACGGGAGTCGCCGAGATAATCACCGTATCGCCCCGCATAATATGAAGCTGCTTGTTATCCCGGTTAGCCATACGCACCAGGGCCGAGGTAGGCTCACCCTGGCTTCCGGTGGTGACAAAAACAATCTTATTGCGGGGCAGACCGTGCAGCTCATCCATCCGCGCCAGTACCCCGTCAGGCTCGTGAAGGTAGCCAAGGTCAAGCGCCATGCTTACCGTGTTGATCATACTGCGCCCGACGATAAAGACACGGCGCTGGTATCTGGCGGCAGCGTCGATTACCTGCTGAACACGGGAAATAAGCGACGAGAAGGTAGTTATAATCACCCTCCCCGGTGCCTCGGCTATAACGTGGTTCAGGGTTTCACCGACCACACTCTCCGATGGAGTATAACCCGGCAGCTCGGCGTAGGTGGAGTCGGAAAGTAGCAGCAGGACTCCCTGCCCTCCCAGTTGGGCAAGCCGGGAAAGAGCCGTCGGCTCGCCGCTGACCGGCGTGTAGTCGAGCTTGAAGTCTCCGCTGTGAATCACGGTGCCAATCGGCGTGTGTATAATCAAGCCGGCCGAATCGGGTATGCTGTGGCAGACAGGGAAAAATTCGACAGAGAATTTCCCCAGTGTAACCTTGCCGCCGAACTGCATTACTTTCAGGGTAGCTCCCGAGAGCGCCTTCCGTTCCTTCAGTTTAACCGAGATAAGTCCCCGGGTAAGTTTCGTAGAGTATACCGGCACGTTAAGCTGGGGAAGTATGTAAGGCAGAGCGCCGATGTGGTCCTCATGACCGTGGGTAATTATAATACCCTTTACTTTTTCACGCTTATCCAGCAGATAATTAATATCGGGAATTACCAGGTCGATACCCAGCATCTCTTCCCCGGGGAACATAAGACCGGCATCAATGATGATAATGTCATCCTCATACTCCATCACCATCATATTCTTGCCGACTTCGCCCAACCCGCCGAGGGGGATTATTTTCAATCTAGGTTTAGCCATTCTTTATACTTTTATCCTCTATATTTTCCGGTTCGAATATTTCAAAGCCGCCCTGACGGCAGTCTCAATCTGCGAACATATTTAGCTGCTGCGGCTCCGGCTTAACCTCGGCAATATTTTTAGCTTCCGCAAGGAGCGAAGGTATCTTGAGCATATCCGCCTCTATCGTTTTTCGCAGGCTCTGCTGATGGAGCGCCGCCGCCGGATGATACATTGCGTAATAGACAACGCCGTCCTGCTTTATAGCCGTGCCGTGAATCTTGCCGATACTCTTGCCGGGGAAAAACAATGCCATTGAGTAACGGCCGAGGGTCACAATCATCTTCGGGGAAATCAACTCAATCTGGCGCCGCAGCCACTTATTGCAGTTGCGTATTTCATCGGGTAGAGGGTCACGGTTACCTGTGGGGCGGCACTTAATCACATTGGCAATGTAGACTTGCTGGCGGGTCAAATTAATGGAGGCTAGCAACTGGTCCAGAAATTGTCCTGCCGGACCGACAAAGGGGCGTCCCTGCTTGTCTTCATGCCAGCCCGGCGCCTCTCCGATAAATAGCAGGTCAGCGTCCTCCGCTCCTTCACCCGGCACCACACTGTTTCGAAATTTGGCTATTTCACACTGCTGGCAGAGTGCTATTTCTTTATAAAGCTCAGTCAGTGCTGACATTTCTCATGCAACCCTAACGGGTTTAATAAACCGGCCTTTTGATAATGATAACACGCCCAATATGTCAAGTCAATTAGAATAGTTTCTTTAACTTCGTCCTTAATACTATCATTTAGGATTAATTCTTTCCTGCTTTTTAAATAATTTCCGAGGCTGTCCGAAGATACGTAATTGTCATCCTGAGCGAAGCGACCTGCCCGCTGTCCCTCCGGGACTATGGCAGGCGGAAGGAACTCCGCTGAGGGAGGTGTCTCGTATCTATTCAGCTTCCCACCCCGAGATTCTTCAGTCGCTTCGCTCCTTCAGAATGACATTTTTCAGACAGCCTTATATAAAGTGATGGGACTATAAAATATTTACGTCGTTATTGACAGTTCAAGCAGGCAAAATGTAGACTTCAGAAGGGAGGGGAAATGAGTTCTTTAAGCAAAATCGACCCGGAAATTGCCAGCATCGTTGAGAAGGAAAAAAGAAGGCACCAGGAAACCATAGACCTTATTGCTTCGGAAAACTATCCCAGTCAGGCTGTGCTTGATGCTCAGGATTCGTTTTTCACAAGCAAGTATGCCGAAGGTTATCCGCACAGAAGAAACTACGGCGGCTGCGTGAATGCGGATGAAATGGAACAACTGGCCATTAAGCGGGCAAAGGAACTGTTTCACGCCGGGCACGCTAATGTCCAGCCGCATAGCGGGGCTCAGGCTAACATGGCTGCATACTTTGCTCTGCTCGAGTATGGTAACACTGTTATGGGAATGAAACTTGCTGACGGAGGTCACCTTACTCACGGCGAGAAGTTCAACTTCTCCGGCAGGTCGTATAATTTCGTTCGTTATGGAGTTAACCGGGAAACAGAACGAATTGACTATCAGGAGCTTGAGAGGCTGGTTAAGGAGCACAAGCCGAAATTAATTGTGACCGGTGCCAGCGCTTATCCAAGGATTATAGATTTCGAGCGCTTTCGCCACATTGCCGACCTGGTGGGAGCAAAACTGATGGTAGATATAGCCCATACCGCTGGTATGATTGCCGCCGGTGTGCACCCTTCCCCTGTCCCCTATGCCGATGTGGTAACCTCGACCACCCATTAGACACTGCGCGGTCCGAGGGGCGGATTCATCCTGTGCCGCAAAGAACTGGCTCAGGCTATAGATGCCGCCGTATTCCCCGGAACACAGGGCGGTCCCTTAATGCATATCATTGCCGGTAAAGCGGTCACTTTTCACGAAGCGATGCAGCCTGAATTCGTCGAGTACCAGCGCGCCATACTGGACAACGCCCTCGCTCTGGCCGATGAATTGAAGAGATTAGGATTGCACCTTATATCCGGCGGTACAGATACCCACCTTGTATTGATAAGCCTCGCCGGGATGGAGATTACCGGCAAACAAGTCGAAGAAGCCCTGGAAAGAGCCGGTATTGTCGCTAATCGCGACCCCATTCCTTTCGACCCACGCCCGGGACTCATCACCAGTGGTATCAGGCTGGGAACGCCGGCGGTTACCACCCGCGGCTTCGGTAAAGAGGAAATGAAGCATATTGCCTCGTTGGTCGTAAAGATAATTAAAAACATTGGCGATTCTGCTATCGAGAACCAGGTGAGTCACGAAGTCAGCCAGATATGTGCCCGCTTTCCTGTCCCCGGGATTGATAGCTGAGAATACGACGCAATTCCCTGGCTGGCAAAAGAATGATTAATCCAAACAGGGTAGAACTGCTTATCTTTGATCTGGACGGGACTATCTTCTCGACGACAAAACCCGTTTTCGAAGCTGTAAAAAGAGCTTTCGCCGGGTTAGACCTGCCCCTCCGGATTACGGAAAAAGACCTTGAGAAATACTTCGGCGCAGCATCCGGCGATTTTTACAGAGCCATCACTCCCGAGAATAAAAGCTCGCTGTGGCAGGAAGTAAGAAGCAGGATACGGGAGGAGCACGATGCCTCTATCAGGGAGTTCGGGCATGCCTTCCCCGGCGTAAAGGAAACCCTTCACACCCTCCAAAGAAGAGGCTACCGGCTGGCACTATACAGCAACAGCTCCGTTCATTATTTTAATTCCGTAATCTCGGCGCTCGATATCGGAGACTATTTCGATTACACCGAGTGCGTTCAGGAGAACGACCTGACAAAGTCGGAGCTGGTGCGAAAAATCAGGAAAGAGTCCGGTAATCCGGAAGCCGCCGTAATCGGGGACAGGGTTCACGATATCGAGGCAGCCGGAGAAAATAATGCCCTCGCCATCGGCGTTCTCTATGGCTACGGAGACAAAGAACCGGAACAGGCGGACATCACGATAAGCGGATTCCCGGAACTCCTGGATATCTTCGACAGAAAGCTGCCGGTATTCGAAAAGATACTGAAAGAGATTGAAGCAAGGAAAAAGAGGGACAGGGCATTTGTTATCGGAATAAACGGTATCGATTGCTCGGGCAAATCGGTATTCGCCGAATCGTTTGAAAAATTCCTGATTTCAAGGGGTTTTGAGACGCAACTGGTTAGCATTGACGATTTTCACAACCCGAGAGCTTACAGGTACTCGGGGAAAGACCAGATTGAAAATTACTACAATAAAAGCTTCGATATAAAAACCATCGTTGAAAAGCTTCTTGCTCAAGTCCATAAGAAAAGCAGCTACTCAACCAGGCTGACCGTCCTTGACTGGCAGACCGATAAATACGATATCGAGAAAGAGTTTTCCTTTAATCAGAGCACGATAGTAATCTTCGAAGGCGTCTTCCTGTTCAGGAAAGAATTATCGCCTTATATAGATTATAAAGTATTTATCGAGATAACTTTCGAGGAAAGCAAGCGGAGGGCGGAGATAAGAGACAGCGAAGAAACTCTCAGGAAATACGAGGAGAAATATCTGCCTGCCCAGAGAAGATACCTGGATGAATTTCCTCCTTCGGAAGCATCCGACATGATAGTTGACAACTCCGACTGGGAATTTCCCCGAATAACCTTGAGCCGTTAAAAACACCTGACCTCCCATCACCGGCGGGTTAAAAAAATAACCGTGAAACAAAGAGTAAAAATATGCAAACGAAAGAAATTCGCCGGGACAGGCTGGACCTCTCTAATTATCCAAGCTACAATCGAAGATAAGAATGGTAAAAAGGGGTGAGGTTTGGAATCGACAGTGCTATAATAGGTCTGGAAACTGTAAGCAAGAAAGGAAGGAGTTAATGTGGACGAGCTGAAAGTATTCACCGGTAATGCCCATCCCGACCTGGCGAAAGCGGTTACCGATTATATGGATATACCTCTCGGCAACTGTGAAGTTTTCGAGTTCAGCAATGAGAATACCTTTGTTCGTATTCTGGAAAATGTCCGCGAGCGGGACACCTTCATCATCCAGCCTATCTGCTCCCCCGTAAACACAAGCCTGGTAGAGCTGCTAATTATGATTGACGCTTTAAAAAGAGCGTCTGCGGGGCGGATTACCGCCGTGATTCCGCATTACAGCTACGGGCGCAGTGACAGGAAGGACCAGCCGAGAATACCTATTACCGGAAGGCTGGTAGCCGACTTGCTGACGGTAGCCGGTGCCAACCGGGTGCTAACGGTTGACCTGCATTCAGCACAGATACAGGGCTTCTTCAATATACCGGTTGACGAACTGACAGCCCTTTATATACTGAGTGATTATTATAAGAAGAGAGATATAAACGACCTGGTAGTGGTCGCCGCTGATTTCGGTATATCCCGGCGAGCCAGAGATGTAGCCGCCAGGCTCAATGCCCCCCTGGCTATCATAGAACAGAGGCGTGTAGGGAATGTTGACAAGAAAGAGGCCCTTAATGTCGTGGGAGACGTGAAAGGGAAACCGGCCTTGATTGTCGATGACGAAATTACCACCGGCGGCACACTGGTTAATGTTGTAGCTGCCATTCTGGAGCGCGGAGCGAAAGAAGTATATGCCTGCGCTACCCACCCGGTATTCTCCGGTCCGGCTATCGACAGAATAGCCGCAAGCCCGATAAAAGAGGTTACGGTTACCGACACCGTTCCCGTTAACGGCGATAAGAAACTGGAAAAAATCACCGTGCTGCCCATAGCCCCGCTTCTCGGCGAAGCAATCCGCCGTATCCATACCGGGCAATCTATAGGAGCACTGTTCGAGCAATAATAGAGGACTTATTATGTTCAAGTGGTTAAGCGGACTTGTTGATTCGAATGATAAGGAACTGAGGCGTCTTCAGCCTTTGGTGGAAGAAATAAACTCCCTTGAACCGGAGTTTGAAAAACTTAGCGATACCGAACTTCAAGCCAAGACTGCAGAATTCAAAGCCCGTATAGCCCAGGCTATAGCTGAAATCACGAGACAACTCACCGAAGCCAACCAGGAACTTGAAGAAATCAAGCACCGACTCGCCACAACCAGTGAAGAGTTCGAAAGAAAAGATTATGACTCCAAGAGCAAGCGTCTTGAGGAGAGAATTTCTCAGCTTCAAGAAGAGCAGCGTGAAATAGAAGAGGAAATCCTTAATGAACTTCTCCCCGAAGCCTTCGCCGCCGTCCGCGAAGCCGCCAGGCGAACCATAGGTCAGCGCGCCTTTGACGTTCAGCTTATCGGCGGCATCGTTCTTCATCAAGGAAAAATCGCCGAAATGAAAACCGGTGAGGGTAAGACCCTCGTCGCTACCCTCCCCATGTACCTCAATGCGCTGACCGGCAAAGGCTCTCACCTGATTACAGTAAACGATTACCTTGCCAAGTTTCACCACCAGTGGATGGGTCCCGTCTATCACTTCCTCGGAGTCTCCGTGGGCAGTATCCTGCACGATACCTCGTTCATCTACGACCCCGATTTTAAATCGGAAGACGGTAAGTGGGACTTTCTGCGTCCGGTTACCCGCCGCGAGGCTTACCATGCCGATATCACCTACGGCACGAATAATGAGTTCGGCTTCGATTACCTGCGAGACAACATGGTTACCGACCTGGAGCGATGCGTGCAGCGCCCCCTTAACTATGCCATTGTCGACGAGGTGGACAACATTCTCATTGACGAAGCCCGCACCCCGCTTATCATCAGCGGTCCGGCGGAGGAAGCCGCCGAGAGGTACCAGATATTCGCCAGGCTGATTCCCCGCCTGCGCCCGGAAATAGATTACACGCTGGACGAAAAACACCGCTCGGTGAACCTCACCGAGGCCGGCATCGGCACCATGGAAGGAATGCTGAAAAGGGAAGGACTTCTCAACTCGTCCGGTCTCTATGACCCCGAAAATTACTCATTGATACGCTACCTGGAAAGCGCCCTCAAAGCCTATGTCCTGTTCAAAAGGGACCGCAACTATGTCGTCAAAGACGGTGAAGTAATAATCGTTGACGAGTTCACCGGGCGGCTTATGCCCGGCCGCCGCTACTCCGAGGGACTGCACCAGGCGATTGAAGCCAAGGAAAAGGTAAAGGTCAAACGGGAAAGTATGACCTTTGCCACCGTCACCTTCCAGAACTACTTCAGAATGTACGAAAAACTGTCCGGGATGACCGGCACCGCCCTCACCGAGGCAGAGGAATTTTATAAGATATACAAGCTCGAAGTGGTGGTGATTCCCACCAACGAGCCGATGATTCGCCAGGACTTCTCCGACCGCATTTACCGGGACGAGCCGGCCAAATTCAAGGCGGTGGTGAGAGAATTGGAGGAACTTTATAAGAAAAAACAGCCGGTGCTGATTGGCACGGTATCCATTGAGAAGTCGGAGGTCCTCAGCGACCTACTGAAAAGAAAGGGCGTCCCGCACCAGGTGCTTAACGCAAAGTTCCACGAAAAAGAAGCGGCGATTATAGCCCAGGCCGGGAAGCTCGGGACAGTAACCGTAGCCACCAATATGGCGGGGCGCGGCGTCGACATCGTGCTGGGAGGAAATCCGGCGGGGAGAAGCGAAGAGGAATGGCACAAAGAGCACGAAAAGGTAATCGAACTCGGCGGGCTGTTCATCGTCGGCACCGAGCGCCACGAGGCGAGGCGAATCGATAACCAGCTCAGGGGCAGGTCGGGGAGGCAGGGCGACCCCGGAGCATCGCGCTTCTATGTCTCTCTCGAGGACGACGTTATAAAGCGTTTCGGCGGCGACCGCATCAAAGGCTTTATTGAATGGACAGGGCTGGACGAGGACACGCCCATCGAGAATAAGCTTATAAACCGTTCTATCGAGAACGCCCAGGTAAGGGTAGAAGGCTACCACTTCGATATACGTAAACACCTGGTGGACTACGATGACGTGGTCAACCAGCAGCGGGAGCTTATCTACGAGGAACGGGAGAAAATACTGAGCGGCGCCGACCTCAAAACGAACATCCTTTCGATGGTAGAGGAAGAGACACAGGGAATAGTGGCTGCCCGTATCGGAGACGAACGAGGTGACGGCAGGGATATCGAAGGCTTGATTGCCGATATCGCCACCATAGTCCCCGTACCTCCAGAGCTTAACGCCGGCGCCCTTTCCTCACTTAAACCCGCACAGATTGAAGAGAAATTCATCGAGCAGGCAAAGGCTTTCTACGAGCAGCGCGAACAGGAAATGGGTCCGGAGATTATGAGGGAGCTTGAGCGCCGGATACTGCTGCGCACCATAGACAGCCTCTGGATAGAGCACCTGACGACGATGGAGTACCGGCGGCTCGAGGCAAGCTGGCAGAGCCTGCGGCAGGTGAAATCGGTGGACGCCTACAAGAATATGGGTTACGAGCAGTTCCAGATACTGCTGGATACCATCCGGCACGATGTAGCCCGCACCATATTCCACGTCAGCCTGGTCAAAAAGGAAGCCCCGAAAAAGCTGGAAACGCCGATGGTTAAAGCTGCCGTCGGAGCCGCCGCCGGCAATAAGAACCCGAAGCAGAGAATCACCGGCAAAAAGATAGGCAGAAACGACCCCTGCCCCTGCGGCAGCGGCAAAAAATATAAATATTGCCACGGAAGATGAGAACGCTGGATTTGCCAGGGTAAATAATGAACATAGTTATTAGTGACCATGCCCGATTTGAAATAGTCCGCCGCCAACTTTCGGAAGAGATAGTAAAAAGTGTTGCTGAGAATCCTCAGCAGGTGGTTAAATTAGAGAAAGCACGCAAAGTCTGTCAGAGTAAGTATTATGACTCAGACACAGATAGAGAAATGCTTCTAAGAGTAGTATGTGAGGAAAGGCATAACATGCTATTTGTGGTTACAGTATATAGAACTTCAAAAGTTGATAAGTATTGGGGCAAGGAGGGCTAGCATGAAAGTGATTTATGATGCAGATACTGATACCTTGAGTCTATTACTCAGGGATAAGCCTGTTGCCGAGAGTGATGAATTCAGGGAAGGTTTAATTATTGATTACGGAAACGACGGGAAGATAGTTTCCATTGAAGTCCTCGATGCGTCTGAACATGTTGCTGAACCACAAGGTATCGCATATGAGCTACGAGGTCGGCAGCAAGTCTCCTGAATTAGGTATCAAGGCTGTGGAGCTTACACCGCTATGAAAAACACTGAAATAGCTGCTGTTTTTAAGGATATTGCTTACCTGCTGAAGTGCAAGAAGGACAATATCTTTAAAATACGGGCTTATGAGAAGGTGGCCGGGTCAATCGAGAGCCTGCCGGTGGAGGTCGAGCAGCTTGTCGAAGAGGACAGGTTGAAGGAGATACCGGGAGTGGGAGAAGCGATTAATAAGAAGATTACCGAGCTCGTAACGACAGGGCGTCTCGAATACTACGAGAAGCTCAAGGCTGAACTTGCCGAGGTTGGAAATGAGCAACCCAAATAACAACTCTGAAGACCCTCATCCGACCACGGCGGGAGATGATGGGGCGATAAGTCACCTCAAGCAGGCAATCACCGGCGGAAATCACTGGTATCTCGCCCTGCTGGAGGCTATCGGGCTATGGGAGACGGCGGAGGAGACCGTTAACGGGCGCACCTATCATTACCTCATTGCCGACGAAGCCTTCGACTGGCTGCTGCTTGCCGAGCGACTCTGTGAGACGGTGGACGGGCTTTTACCCGAAGCAGAAAGGAGCGCCCTTCTTTTCTACGGCGAGCCGCCCCTTAAGCTGCCGTCCGAGGAATTCAGAAAGCTCATCGGCAGCGCCAAGTACCACCAGTACCTTAACTATTTCTACGGCATAACCGCCGAAGAAGCCCTTATTGTGGCGGTGGAAGACGAGGTGCGCAAAGAGAGACGGGTCTCAGGCTACCTTAAAGGGATAGATACCACCAATGAAGCCTACCGGCGGATATACGGCACTACCAGAGCGGTGCTGCTCAGGCAGTTCAGGAAGAAGTATAAATATCCTCAACTGAAGTCAATCAGCCTTACCGAGCTAAAAGAGTTCACCTACTGGCTGTTCAAGCACAGGCTGAGACAGTGTGATAAAGCAAAAGTAGCCAGTGACACCAAGAAAGCACTGGACTGGCTGGACGGCAGGGACTTTTTCAGTCGGTTCGGCGAAAGCGACTTCGAACTGGAGCTTGCCGATATGCCGGCTTCCACACCGACCGTTTAGCCGGGGCTACTCTGTTTCCTTCGGCGCTCTCACCACCAGTACCGGCTTATGCCCTCCCCGCAGCACCTTGTCGGTAACACTGCCGAAAGCCCACCGGCTGAGACCGGAACGTCCGTGGGTGGACATAGCAATGATATCGGCGTTAATTTCATCGGCAGCCTTGATAATCTCCCCGGCAGCGTCACCAACCGCTACTCGAACCCTGGCGGTAGCTCCCTGCTTTTTCAGGCCTTCGGCGGCTTTTCTCAGGTAGCGCATCGCCTGCTTCTTCATCTGCTCGATTTCTTCTTCGGTATAAGGCACCCGGGCGCTCGCCTCCCCGGCGACAACATAGTGAGAAAGTGATGATAATACCTGCATCAGAGTAACTTCTACCTTCGGCTCCGGCAAGAATTTAGGCACTAAGTCCTCGACATAGGGCAGGGCAGCCTCTCCGACTTTGGACCCGTCCAGCGGGACAAGTATTCTCTCCCTCATTTCCAACCTCCCTAGTATTTCAGGATTTGCTGTTTTAACCGTTCTATTCTGTCAACCAGAGCATAGCATTTCTGGCGTTCTTTCTCAACGACAGCCGCCGGCGCCCTGGACAGGAAATTTTCGTCCTTGAGCATGGCTTCGAGGCGCTCCGCCTCGGCTTCATTCCGGGCGATTTCCTTCTCAAGCCGCTTCTTCTCCGCTTCAAGGTCGACCATGCTTTCCACAGGTATCACCACCTCGGTCTCCGCCAGCACCAGGACAAGAGCGTTTTCGCCAGCCGACTCTTCCTTCCTTGTCCCGAGGATAGTAACCGGCTTCGCCCTGGCGAGAGTCCCGATAGCCTCGGAATAAGGGGTAACAGACGGCTCCAGCTTACCGGCATAGATTTGCGCCTCAATCCACCGGGAATTTTCCACGTTATACTGCGCCCGGGCATTACGGACAGAGCGGACTATCTCGATTACCGATTCCATAACTCTCTCCGCCTCGGGGTCAAGCATTTTTTCATCAGCCTCGGGATATTCGGATACCATTATCGACTCCGGAGTCTGTCCGTCCGATGGCAGATATCTCTTCAGGTTCTGCCAGAGCTCCTCGGTAACGAAAGGCATAAAGGGATGCAGCAGCCGCAGTGAAGCCTCAAGAACATGGACAAGTACCGGGAGCGGCGACACGCCGCCGGAGCGCAGGCGTACCTTTGCCAGCTCGATATACCAGTCGCAGTATTCGCTCCAGAGGAAATCATAGATTTGCCTCTGGACTTCCTCGAACTGAAAATCCCCCATCAGCTTATTCACGCTGGAGACGGTACGGTTAAGACGGCTCAGAATCCAGCGGTCTTCCCTGGGCAGCGAGTCATGCCGGATTTCCGTATCTGTCTGCTTACCGTCGAGACTTCTGATGACAAAGCGGGTGGCATTCCACAGCTTGTTGGCGAAATTACGCCCGGCCTCGAATTTTACCGATGACAGCTTGCTGTCACCGCCGGGAGAAGTGCCGGTGAGGAGACCGAAGCGCAGGGCGTCGGTGCCGTACTTCTCAAGAAAGACCAGCGGGTCGAGCACGTTGCCCTTTGTCTTGCTCATCTTGTCACCCTTCTCGTCACGTATCAGTCCGTGGAAATAAATCGTACGGAAGGGGATATCACCGGTATCCTCGATGCCCATCATAATCATCCTGGCTACCCAGAAGAATATAAGGTCATAGGCGGTCTCCATTACTGTGGTCGGGTAGAAGTAGCGCAGGTCTTCGGTATCATCGGGCCAGCCCAGCGT
>CAZOUZ010000023.1:0-16098 GCA_964583115.1 uncultured Dehalococcoidales bacterium | reverse complement strand
TGATTTGACGAAAATCAGGGTAGCGGTGTACCATCTTGGGGAGATTGTCCTGTTCAGGTACGCTAAAGAGCTAGAAAACTTTACATAATGATTGACGGAGTATAACGAGCTTGAAGCGACTTTTATCTGGAAACGAAGCCATAGCCCTGGGAGCATATCACGCCGGAGTACAGGTAGCCACGTCCTATCCCGGCACTCCCAGCAGCGAGATAATGGAAAACCTCGCCCTTATGGAAGGCCCGTATGTTGAGTGGTCGACCAATGAAAAGGTTGCCCTGGACGTGGCAATGGGGGCCTGCTACGGCGGAATCCGCGCTATGGCAACGATGAAGCACGTGGGGCTGAATGTTGCCAGTGACGCCTTTATGGCTGTCGCGGTGACGGGCGTTGCCGGCGGACTGGTAATAGTCTCCTGCGACGACCCCGGAATGCACAGCTCGCAGGGTGAGCAGGACAACCGCCATTACGCCAGATTCGCCAAGGTACCCATGCTCGAACCCACCGACAGCCAGGAAGCCTACGAGCTTATGGAATGGGCTTTTAACATCAGCGAGGAATTCGACACGCCAGTGCTCTTCCGCTCCACGACCCGCATCTCCCACTGCAAGACCGTGGTGGAGGTAAATAAGGAACGAAAAGCCGATTTAAGGCAGCCCGTTTTCAGCCGCTCTGCCGAAAAGTATGTCATGACTCCGTCCCACGCCCGGCTCAGGCGCCCCGCAATGGAAGAACGCATCGAAAGACTGCGCTCCTACGTGGAGGACTTTCCTCTAAACGAGATGATGCTTGCCGACCGGAAGCTCGGCGTTATATCCAGCGGCATAGGTTATCAATATGCCAGAGAGGTCTTTAAAGACGCCTCCCACCTCAAGCTGGTAACCACCCACCCCATCCCAACCGACCTCATCCGCCGGTTTGCCAGAGAGGTGGAAAGAGTAGTCGTGGTCGAAGAGCTCGACCCCTTCCTTGAAGAAGAGATAAGGCTGCTCGGCATTCCGGTTACGGGCAAGGAATTCGTCCCCGCAATCGGTGAGCTTAACCCTGAGATAGTCGAGGCGGGAGCTGTCCGGGCGGGCATACTGCCGACTGCAAAAAAACCTTCCCGCAAATCAAAAGCACCGGGACCCGAGCTGCCGGGGCGTCCGCCGCTGCTCTGCGCCGGCTGCCCCCATACTGCCACCGAGTTCACCCTGAGAAAGCTCGGCTTTTACAGTCCCTACACCACCGGGGAGCTTCCGCAGGAGAGACAAATCCCGGGGCAATTGAAGAAAAACGGCCTTATCATCACCGGCGATATCGGCTGCTATAATCTGGGCGTATACGCTCCTCTCCTCGCTTTCGATACTACCACCAGTATGGGCGGGAGCGTAGGGCAGGCGCTGGGACTGGAAAAAGCCGGTGTCCCGAACAAAATCGTAGCCTTAATAGGCGATTCCACTTTCATGCACGCCGGAATAACAGCGCTGATTGATGTCGTCTATAACCAGGGAAAGACCACTGTTATCATCCTGGACAACGAGACCACCGGCATGACCGGCCACCAGGGACATCCCGGCTCCGGTATCTCGGTAAAAGGGGAAAAAGCCCCGCAGGTGAAAATAGAGGCGCTGGTTGAGGGAATCGGCATTAAAGACGTCAGCGTAATAGACGCTTTCGACCTGGCGGCGATTGAGTCGAATATAAGGCGGTGCCTGGAGACCGATGAGCCTTCCGTCATAATAGCAAGAGGGGCCTGCCCCCTGGTTACAAGGATTACCGGGACACCGCTGGAGGTAGACACTGAAAAGTGCGATAGCTGCTATGCCTGCCTGCGTATCGGCTGTCCCGCCATATCCGTTGCCGATGACAAAGCCTTCATAGATGCGGGCCAATGCGTCGGCTCCGTATGCAACATTTGCCTTCAGGTCTGCCCTAAAGAGGCTATTAAAGAGAGCAAAGAATGAGAGATGTAAACGTATTGATAGTCGGTGTCGGCGGCCAGGGAGTCATTTTAGCCAGTGACGCCATGGCTGAAATCGGCATGAATAACGGCTACGACGTTAAAAAGTCGGACTCAATAGGTATGGCGCAGCGGGGCGGAAGCGTGGTGAGCCACGTCCGCTGGGGACAGCGCATCTTCTCCCCGATGATTAAGAAGGGAGAGGCGGACTTCCTGCTCGGTTTCGAGCAATTGGAGGCGGCGCGCTGGGCATTATATCTGAAGCCGGGCGGTACAGCTATCGTCGCCGATGCCGCCGTCATTCCGGCGTCTGTAATCGGCGGCACCACGCCGTACCCCAACCGGAGCAAGGTCAAAAAAATACTCTCCGGATATGCCAGTGATACATACTTTATCCCGGCTACCAAAATATGCGCCGGGGCAGGTAACCCGAGGGCGCTGAATATGGTGATGCTTGGCTCCTTATCGGCATTCCTGGAGCTAAAAGCGGAAGCCTGGACAGAAGATATCCGCCGCAGGCTGCCGCCGAGATTTATGGAGTCCAGCCTTGAAGCTTTCTCCCGGGGCGCAGCCAATGTTAAATCGATGAGACCGGCAGAGGGAGGTTGATTTGTATTCGTACCACGGGAAAATACTTATAATCAATCTGACCACCAGTGAGGTCAAAGTAGAGGAGCTCAGCCCGGCATTTCTCAAGGGATACCTCGGAGGGGTAGGCCTGGCAGCGCGCCTTCTTTATCAATATTTACCGCCCGGAACGGATGCGTTTTCCCCCGATAACCCCCTGGTATTCGCCGCCAGCGCCCTGGGCGGCACCTTCATACCCACCTCCAGCAAACACGCCGTCGCCACTAAATCTCCGCTGACCGGACTGATTGGTGATTCTCTTTCCTCCAGCTACTGGTCGCTGGCATTGAAAAGGACCGGCTTCGATGCCATTATTGTAACCGGAGCGGCGGCATCGCCCACCTACCTTTTTATCGACAATGAAATCGTTCACTTCAAGAAAGCTGAGCACCTGTGGGGAAAAGGAAGTCCGGAGACCGAAAGCTCCATTCGCAGTGAAATCGGGGACAGCCGGGTGAGGGTAGCCTCTATCGGGCCCGGTGGAGAGAACCTGGTGCGGTATGCCTGCATAACCAACGACATTAACCGGCAGGCGGGGAGGACAGGCACCGGAGCGGTGATGGGCTCCAAGAAGCTCAAAGCTATCGCCCTGCGCGGCACGCAGCCGATACAGGTGCACAACCTTGAGGAAGTCGAGAGAATAAGCCTCGACTTGATTCAAAAAACCCAGGGACCGGCTACGGAAAAATACCGGGTACTGGGCACCCCCGCCAATATTATGGTGCTCAATTACCTGTCTGCCCTGCCGACGCGCAACTTCCAGCAGTCCAGCTTCGAAAAAGCGGAAAATATAAGCGGTGAGAGACTCGCCGAGCATTACCTCGCCAAAACGATGTCCTGCGCCACCTGTCCGGTAGCATGCGGACATATATATACTGCAAAGGACGGAGACTACGCCGGAGTGCAGTGGGAGCTCGACTACGAATCGCTCTATGCCCTGGGACCTCTCTGCGGTGTGGATAACGTGCCGGGCATACTCAAGGCGGCGGAGCTTTGCGATTACTACGGCACGGACACCATCAGCACCGGGAGCTGCGTAGCCTGGGCTATGGAGTGCTACGAGAAAGGTCTGCTGACAAAAGAGGACACGGAAGGGATTGAGCTCACCTTCGGCAATGATAAAGCTCTGGTCGAAGTCATCGAGAAAATCGGCAGCCGCAGCGGAATCGGAGACCTCCTGGCTGACGGAGTCAGACTGGCTTCATCCAGATTAAAGCAGGACTCGGAGCGGTGGGCGATGCACTCCAAGGGACTTGAAATTCCGGGTTACGACCCCAGAGCGATGAAAACACTAGCCCTGGGATTTGCCGTAGGTCTCAGAGGGGCATGCCATAACCGTTCCCCCGCCTACGAAGTGGATATGTCAGGCCAGGTAGACCGGTTCAAAGATGAACCGGGGAGAGGTCCGCTGGTCAAGGAGCAGGAGGACTTTGCCGCTGTTCTCGACTCGCTGGTTATCTGCAAGTTTATCCGCAAATGCTTCGGCGACTTCTACAGTGAGGCAGCTTATCTCTATTCCCAAACTACCGGCATTGAAATGACTCCCTCCGAGCTGAAAGCCGCCGGCGAGCGCATCAACAATATAAAGAAGGCGTTTAATATTCGCCAGGGATGGAAACGCGGCGATGACTGGCTGCCGCCCCGCTTATTCAGCGACCCGGTAACGGATGGCGAGGGAAAGGGCACCGTAATCAGTGAAGAGGGGTTCAGCCTTATGATTGGCGATTACTACCAGGCACGGGGCTGGACAGCCGAAGGCCTGATTCCGGAGGACAAACTGCGGACTCTGGAGCTGGATGACTCTATTGCACCGGTGAAAGGACTTGAATATGGAGCGCAAGTATATAACCTGTGACCCGGAGCTTTGCACGGGCTGCGGCATCTGTGAAATGATTTGCTCGTCGGAAAAGGAAGGGATGTTCTATCCCGAGCTGTCGCGTATCCACCTGGCGCTGGTTGACGAAAAGACAGCCCTGAGCATAGCCTGCCGTTTCTGCGAGGACACCCCCTGCATAGCCGCCTGCCCCCGTGAAGCCCTGTCTATGGACGAGGAAAACAATGTTATTCGCGTTGACAAGATTCGCTGCACCGGGTGCGGCTGGTGCATAGAAGCCTGCGACTTCGGCGCTATAGTCCCCAATCATTCGGTCAAGTCGGTGGTGCTCTGCGATTTGTGCGAAGGGCGCTCCCAGCCGAAATGCGTCGAATTCTGTCCCAAGCAAGCCCTCAAGGTGGTGACACTGGAGACCGAAGCCCGGAGCTCAAGAGATAAAGCTGCCAGACAGCTTACGGGGAAATAGCACGCGCTTCTCTGCCTTCGCAGACCGGCGAGGAAAAGGACAATGAACATAGCGGAAATGCTGGCCCAAAACGCCCGGATGTACCCCGATGATACTGCGCTTATCGAATTAATACCCGGCCGGCAGGTAAGAAAAGAAATCTCGTGGCGGGAGTTCGATGAAAAGGCTAACCGGATAGCCAATGCCCTTATTGCCGGGGGAATTAAAAAGGGCGATAAGGTAATCCACTGGATGATGAACTCCATTAGCTGGCTCGAGGTCTATTTCGGCATTGTCAGGACCGGGGCCTGGGCTGTACCTCTCAACTTCAGGTTTTCCGAAAAAGACCTGGAATACTGCGCGTCCATAGCCGGGGCGAAGGCGATGGTCCTGGGAGAGGAGTTCATAGAAAGAGTAGAGGCTGTCAGACCGCAACTGGCTACGGTAAAGGACTACCTCTTCGCCGGCGAAAACGCGCCCGGAGGAATGAAAGACCTCGGAGCTATTGCCGGCAAATCATCCCCGGAACCTCCGGGAGTGCCGTTAGACGATGATGACGCCTGCGGGCTTTACTTTACCTCCGGCACCACCGGAGCGCCGAAGCCGATACTCCTCACCCACCGGAATATGGAAAGCGCCTCCATAACCGAAAGCCGCAGCCACTACCTGAAACACGAGGACAACTTCGTCCTAATCCCCCCGCTCTACCACGCCGGCGCCAAGATGCACTGGTTCGGCAGCCTGATTGTGGGCAGCAGGGCAACGATTCTGACTGAAATGAGCCCGAAAAACGTCCTCGACGCCGTCCACGGGGAGAGAGGAACGGTAGTATTTATGCTGGTGCCCTGGGCGCAGGATATACTCGGGGCGCTTGACAGGGGAGAACTGAAGAAAAACGACTACGACCTGAGCTGCTGGCGGCTTATGCACATGGGGGCGCAGCCCATACCTCCCAGCGTGGTCAGACACTGGAAAGAGTACTTCCCCGATATGCAATACGACACCACCTACGGACTGAGCGAGTCCACCGGGCCGGGGTGCGTCCACCTCGGTATAGAAAACGAGCATAAGGTGGGAGCCATCGGTAAAGCAGGCTTCAACTGGGAAACGCGAATCGTCGATGATAAAGGCGAGGATATCCCCCTAGGAGAGACCGGCGAGCTGCTTGTCAAAGGCAGCGGGGTTATGAAGGAGTACTACAAGAACCCCGAAAAGACGGCGGAAACAATCAAGGACGGCTGGCTGTACACCGGGGATATCGCCAGGACGGATAGTGAGGGATTTATCTACCTTATTGATAGAAAAAAAGACATTGTTATTACCGGAGGAGAGAATATTTACCCGGTAGAGATAGAAGATGTGCTGCGGGGTCATCCCGATATTTACGACGTCGCCGTAATAGGCATTCCGGATGAAAGACTGGGCGAGATAGCCGCCGCCGTAATCGACCCCAAACCGGGCGTGACCTTGACCGAAGAAAAGATAAATGAGTTCTGCGAGCGGAATCTACCCAGGTTCAAGAGACCGAGGCGCATATTCTTCGATAAAGTGCCGCGAAACCCGACCGGCAAAATAGAGAAGCCGAAACTGAGAGAGAAATATGCCGGGCAGAAGGAGAGCTTCAGAATCTGAAAGAGCGGCTTCTTTTCTGCCTGCCCGTATTCAGGTTAATCTTCCTCATCACTTCCGTAGAAAATAGCCGGGTGGCATAGCAGATAGGCTAACGAACCGAGGTAGATAACGAAGATTATTGCCAGGACCCACGGTGCTTTTCTTCCCCCGCAGACTTTTTTCCTGCCGGCGATGTCATTCAGCAGCATTACCGCCAGCACCCAGTGGAGCAGGCTAAACAGTACCAGCGCTAAAAGCCGTTCCGGGTCCATAAGCTCTTTCCTTTGCCTTCAACATTAACGCCATTATAAGCAAAAAAAGAGGGTAAAACCATAGCCGGAAACAGAGAGGCTATTTGTGGAGTCCGTTCCGGGTCGTAGAATTAAGCTTACTCATCTCGTCCAGCAGGGACTCGAGTTGTTTGCACCGTTCGGACTTTTTATGCACCAGGGCTACCAGGTAGCCCATAGTGCCGGCGGCTGCCGTGAAGAGTATCATCCTCAACACAGGGTCAGGATAAGGCGATATAAACAGGGCTCTGGGCAGGAAAGTCATCAGGGTAACAATAGTCGTGATTACGGTGGCTCTGATTCCAGAGACGTGCGCAGCATAGAGGATAGGCACCAGAAATAACAAGCGATGTATATCGTGGACGCTGTGGAAGAAGTTGCTGCGCAAGAAGTCCCAGGCCGCCCAGTCAACCAGTTCCCCGAAATAATAGAACACCGCACAAAATATGATAAGCGCGGGCAAGATGAATAACCTTAGAGAAGACTTCCTCTTATCATTCACCTCGCCCGCCGTAGAGCTTGCCGGAGCATTAATTTCCTGTAACTTCATCCTCAATTCCTCTACCGTGATTTACGGTTAGATGCCGCTTATCAATATTTTACGGTCACCTCGGCAGCTTTTTCCTCCCGGGCGGCCCGTCTCGCTCGTGCTTCCTTGACGGCAGTAACGATGCCACCGACGTTCAGATACCAGATAAATGCCGCCGGGAAGAGGACGATGGGTACTGCCAGGACCAGGGCTATTATCAGTTGTGCGTTCATCTTGTCCCTCCTTTCCTTTTGGGCTCCTTTCTTCTCCCTTCCCCAACCTCCACTATCAGGATAGCATCCCGGCAATAAATTCAACTTCCGCCAAGACACCTATTTTTAACTATAAGAAACGCCTAAACATACCACCTTAATATGGTGTTTTATACCTACAGCCGGTTTGAATAATTAGGTATATTTACCGATATCGGAATTAACATATACGGGGTACAATGGATGCGACTGAAGATATCCGGGGATTGACCCTGCCGGAACATAGCTGAGAATTATGGAAAATATCCCTGATAGAGACAGCCTGAAGTATAAAGAAGGCAACCAGCTCAGGACCGCCAGGTGGCTGGTGCATGCTAAAGCGACCAATGGCTTCAAGAGCCCGGACTTCTGGATAATCCTGGCGCTGTTAGCCGCTTTTACCTATGTCTATTACAATATTCTGACGGATTATCATGATATCTATCTGGTAATATTCTTTTATCCGCTTATATACGCCGCCATTGCCTACCGGCTGCGCGGCGTGGTAATCAGCGGTCTGGTTGTCCTTGGAATACTGTTACCCCAGGTGTTTCTCTTCGGTTATGATTCTTACGCTCTTTTGAGGGTGCTGCTTTTCGCCGTCTTCACCTTTCTCGTCAGCGGACTGGGGGCTACTTTGCTAAACTACCTGGAGCAGCAGCTTGAAGCCTATGATGAAATAACATCCCTGAATGAAAAGCTGAATAGCTACATAGACCGTCTGGAAAGCACCCGGAAACAGCTTATCCAGTCGGAGAAACTCAATGCCATCGGCCAGCTTGCCGCCTCCGTCGCTCATGAGATTAACAACCCTCTCGGCGGGGTCCTCGTCTACAGCAAGCTGCTGCTCAAGAAGTTAAAAGGTGATTCTTTCGATAAAAAAGAGGCGGCGGAAAGCCTGAGCAAGATTGAGACCGCCGTTAACCACTGCTCATATATAATCAAAAGCCTGCTTGATTTTTCCCGCCAGTCGGAACCCGAGTTCGGACCGGCAAGCATGGATAACATTATGAAAGAGGTTATGGCGCTTACCGGACACCAGGCGAAGATGAACCGGGTAAAAGTCAGCCTCGGTGATATGGCGTCCCTGCCGGGAATAATAGCTGACGCCAACCAGCTCCGGCAGGTCTTCGTCAATTTAATCGTCAACGCTATTCAGGCGATGCCTGACGGCGGCGAGTTAAGCATCAGGGGTTCGACTAACGAAAACGGCTGGCTGAAAGTAAGCATGGAGGATACCGGCTATGGCATATCCCCCGGGGATATGGACAGGCTTTTTACTCCCTTCTTCACCACCAAAGAGAAAGGAAGTGGGACAGGTCTGGGACTGGCGGTTTCCTACGGAATAACCGAGCGGCACGGCGGCAGGATTGAAGTGCAAAGTGAGGTCGGAGAAGGCAGTACTTTCACCGTGTGCATCCCCCGGTAAAGAAGTCCGGCCGGAATGGTATATTCATTCGAATTACCTGCCCGTCGCAGCAGCCTGCACCAGCACCCTTCCTTTCTGTCTATATCTTTTAACGCTTTCCAGGTGCCTCTTTTTACCCAGAGCGCTTTTATATTTGTACTTATGGCCTTCGTTATAACATTCAACAGAGCAAAAGACCCGTCTGCCACTGGGGAGAGGTCGGTGGCACCTTTTGCACAACACGTTGGTGCTGAAATAGTTATTGACCTGTTCCACTGCATCCGGAGACCACAAAAAGCGATAAGTGCCCTTTGTGTTCCACTCCCTTGCAGGGGTAATAATCTTGTCCCTGCATAATTCCATGACCCGGGGTCTGGACAGGCCCAACCGCTTGCGAAGTTGCTCGGTAGAGAGTAGTTCGTGTCTCGTTGAACCGTAATTTTTAACCAGGATTTGCCTTACTCTCTCTTTGGTCCTGTTTAACCTATCGGCTATCTGCTGCAGCGTCGCTCCCGAGCGGCGCATGGCATAGATAAAATTGGCATAAATGTCGGTCCCGGGATTTTTAACTACTTGCAATCCATCATCTCCTTTCCTGAAGTGCAGGATTAGCCCGCTGCTTACAGTTATTTGCCGGATAACAGTCCGATGGGTAACACCCATCGCTCGTACTTTTCGTGCAGAATAACTGCCGCCGAAGTGTAGACGGCAATGAGGCCGCACAGCAGCCCCTCTATACCGGCGACTAATGCCGGCAGAACTCCGTAAAAGTGAGCTGCCAGCAGAGCAAACAGTACGGTTAGAGTAAGAAATATCAGGGCATGAGCTATGGATATTCTAAAGGCGGCAATGGACATGTAAGCGGTAAATAAACCCCAGCAGATACATAACCACGCCATTCCGGGACTATCCAGGGTAATGAAGCCCTGCCACTGCAGGAGAAATCCAAAGCTGAGCCCTATCCAGAAAAAACCAAAAGAAATAAAAGCGGTCATACCGAAACTATCCCCGCGCCGCCCATCAATCACGCCGGCCAGCACCTGGGCCGCTCCCCCCCAGAAGAAGCCGTAGACAAGGGGCAAAACACTGTCAATCAGTCCGATGTTATGCACCTGTAACAAAATAGTAGTAAAACCGAAAGCGGCCAGGCCCAGAGCACCCGGGTTAGCCCACTGAATATCGTTCTGCTTGGCAATCTCTGACACTGAAATACCTCCTCAAAAATATAAAATCAGGGGGGCGATGTTGAAGTTGAGGCATTATCGCCCCCCGCATTAACCGGGTTATTAGGCTCTACCCTTCACCAGTGTATCCACCACGGACGGGTCAGCCAGGGTAGACGTATCACCGAGGCTGTCAACGTTACCGGCTGCAATCTTGACCAGTATTCTCCGCATTATCTTGCCGCTGCGGGTCTTGGGCAGACCATCGGTAAACTGAATCTTATCGGGAGTGGCGATGGGCCCTATCTGCTTGCGGACGTGACTCCTCAGCTCCTTCTCCAGCTCATCGTCCGGCTCGATGCCCACCTTAAGGGTTACATAGGCATAAATCCCCTGCCCCTTTAAATCGTGAGGCATACCAACTACCGCCGCCTCGGCAACCTTGGCGTGTGACACCAGACTGCTCTCCACTTCGGCGGTGCCGATACGGTGACCCGAGACGTTAATCACGTCGTCGATGCGTCCCATAATCCAGTAGTAGCCGTCTTCATCCTTCCTGGCGCCGTCGCCGGTGCAGTAGTAACCGGGGAACTTGCTGAAATAGGTCTCCTTGAACCGCTGCGGGTCCCCGTAGATGGTGCGCATCATTCCCGGCCAGGGCCCTTTTATACAGAGCGAGCCGCCCTCGTTAACACCCGCTTCCGTCCCATCCTCCCTCAGTATTACCGGCTCGACGCCGGGGAAAGGCATAGTCGCCGAGCCGGGCTTGGTGGGGATAGCGCCCGGCAGCGGCGTAATCAATATACCGCCGGTTTCCGTCTGCCACCAGGTATCGACTATCGGGCATTTCTCCTTGCCGACGACACGGTAGTACCACATCCAGGCCTCGGGATTAATCGGCTCGCCGACACTCCCCAGGAGTCTCAGGCTGGAGAGGTTGTGCTTGTTGGGCCATTCCTCGCCCTCTCTCATCAGCGCCCTGATGGCAGTAGGGGCGGTATAGAACACGTTTACATTGAATTTCTCAACAATCTGCCAGAAACGGTCAGGCTCGGGATAAGTCGGTACGCTCTCGAACATGAGGCTGGTAGTGCCGATTGCCAGGGGACCGTAGACTATATAGCTGTGTCCGGTTACCCATCCGACATCGGCGGTGCACCAGAAGGTATCGTTCTCTTTACTATCGAATATCCACTTCATTGATTGGTAGCAGTGGAGCAGATATCCTGCCTGAGTATGCATAATCGCCTTCGGCTTGCCGGTGCTGCCGCTCGTATAGAGGATGAACAGGGGCGCATCGGCATCCATTTCCTCCGGCGGGCACTCATCGGAGATATCGCCGGCGCTCATCTCCTCATGCCACCAGCGGTCTCTGCCTGCCTTCATCTCGGTGTTTATGCCCAGCCGTTTGACCACAATTACATCCTCAACCATCGGGCATTCGGCAAGCGCAGAATCGGCATTGTCCTTGCTGCGGATGTGTTTTCCGCTCCGGTAATAGCCGTCGGCGGTGATGAGCGTCTTCGACTCGCAGTCGAGAATCCGGTCGCGCAGCGCTTCAGCGCTGAAACCGCCGAAGACCACGCTGTGCACGGCTCCGATACGGGCACAGGCGAGCATCGCTATCGCCAGTTCGGGTATCATCGGCAGGTAAATAGAGACCGGGTCGCCTTTTTTAACCCCCAGCTTCTTCAGCACATTGGCAAACTTGCTGACTTCGTGGTGGAGCTGTTGATAGGTATATATCTCGGTATCCTCATCCGGCTCTCCCTGCCAGATTAAGGCGGCTTTATTCTTGCGCCAGGTATCCAGATGGCGGTCGAGGCAGTTATAAGATACGTTTATCTTGCCCCCGATAAAATACCTTACCTCCGGATTGTCCTTGAAATCATAATCCAGGAATGTATCCCACTTTTTGTACCAGTCAAGCTGATTGGCTATATGCCCCCAGAAGCCTTCGGGGTCGGATACCGACCAGTTATAGAGGGCTTTATACTCCTTGAGACTCCTCAGCGCCGCCTTTTTAGAGAAACCTTCGGCTGCAGGAAAAACCCTTTCCTCCTTCATCATCGAGGTAATAGCCATTTCCTCGGCCAGACTTTTTTCACCATCGGGGGCCTGCTGCCGGACGGGCGATATCTTCTCCGTTTTACCCTCGGTTTTTCCACCGCTCGTAACCCGTTCAATCAGTCTTTCAAGCTCATCCGGCTCGAAAGGTTTGGTAATATAGTCCACCGCCCCCTGCCTTATTGCCCTGGTAGTTGTCTCCACCGATGGATAGGCGGTGATTATTATCCCTTTCAGGTCCGGCTGCTGCTTTTGGGCTTCCTTCAGCACCGCGATTCCGTTCTTGCCCGGCAGGCGGAGGTCCAGAACGGCAACCCCGAACTCCTGCTGCCGGACCATCTGCAGCGCTTTCTCACCATCCTCAGCTACCGCCACCTGATAACCGCTTGTGCTCAGCCAGTCCCTCAAAGACTCCCGCATGATTGGCTCATCATCTACTATCAAGACCGACTTTCCGTTAGATTGTTTCGACAAACTTTCTCTCCTTTATACGGTTTTTTAGAAATGCAGGTAATTACCTGCATTTCTTCTTCAGGGTTTCATTAGCGAGGCACTATCCGGCTCCCGCTCCCCTGGCCTTATTTTTACGGGCTGCCCGTCTGTCCAGTGCGTTAAAAACGGCAGCACAGATTCCTATACTGACGATTACAGCCAGCACTATTTCCACAACCGACCATTGCATAAGACTGTCTTCCTGATTTTTACTTTTCCCATTTTCATCGTTCTATTTCTGCTCTACCACTTCCATAAGCTCGGTGGCTTCCTTCCTACTGGCGATTCGCCTTGCCCGCGCCTCTTTGACGGCAGCGACTATTCCGCCGATATTCAGGTACCAGACGAAAGCCGCCGGAAAGAGTATGACGGGTATCGCAATCACCAGCGCTATTATCAAATCCCACTGCATACTTCTCCTCCTCTCCTGTTTTAGTGGTTGGAGGCAGGGGCGGGGACTTCAGAGCCTGGCCGAAGAGATTTTCTTTCCCTTCCCAATCTCTCCCCCCACCTCCAATATCAGCATACTATCCCGGAGATGATACTGACGTCCGCCGTGACACCTATTTCCACCTGCCGGAACATAGGCATTAATGCCTAATCTTGAAAGTCCTGCATTAGGCAATTATGACAATTGAGGCTTTTGCTTAAAAAATGTATTATAAAGGGGGGAAGAGGAAGGAGTATTGTTTGGCTAAGATTAAAATTCTAATCGCTGATGACCATGCTGTCGTGCGAGAAGGTACCCGCCAGATTCTGGCTAAGGAAGCCGATATGGAGGTGGTTGCCGAGGCTGCCGATGGCGAAGAGGCAATAAGGCTGGCCGGCAGCTCCAGGCCTGATGTCGCCATCATCGATATCGCCATGCCCAATGTTGACGGTATCGAAGCCACCAGAAAGATAAAGGAACTCTACCCCGGCATAGCCGTACTCATACTGTCCGCCTATGATGACGACCAGTTTGTCTTCGGACTCCTTGAAGCCGGAGCGGCAGGCTACCTGCTGAAAAGCGTCCGTGGAAACGAACTCGTAAATGCCGTACGGCAGGTATACTCCGGAGAATCGGTACTTCACCCGACGATTGCCCGCAAGGTGCTTAACCGTTTTGTCCCCACCTCGGGTAAAACAGCCGAGCAAAAACCAGTCGAGGTACTGAGCGAGCGCGAGCTGGACGTTCTCAAGCTGGCGGCAAAAGGCCTGAGCAATCAGGATATTGCCGGCAAACTCTGCCTGAGTTTACGCACCGTCCAGGCCCACCTGGGCCATATCTTTAACAAAATGCAGGTAAGCTCCAGGACCGAAGCCGTCGTGCACGCCCTGAAAGAGGGGTGGATTAACCTGGATGATATCCCCGTAGAATAAGCATCCGAAATACCCCGTATATAGTTGTGAAACGCTATCTATCAATAAGCTGGCTAACGAGAACAATCCGTAAACCGGGACTCTGGTTTATCCTGGCGCTGCTTGTGCTGATTACACTGCTGCACTACGGCGAAGTCATGTCATACCCCGGAATCATCACCCGGGCAATAACCGACCTCGATTTAGACCGCCATGCCTTCGAGAGAATACTCTATCTGGCCCCCGTTGTCTGGTCCGGTTTCCTGCTCGGCTGGAGAGGTTCCTTTTTCACCTCGCTGGTAGCTCTTGCCTGTATGCTGCCCCGCATCATCTTCATCTCGGAACACCCGAAAGACGCCCTTTTTGAGACCAGCGCTGTTTTTATAATCGGCAACGTGCTGTCTATAAGCTTTTACGCCCTCCGCAGAGAACGAGATTATCGTACCCGGCTGGAGACAGCCCAGCATGAACTTCGGAACAACATCCTGGTCATTCAGGAAGATAAAAAACAGCTATCTACAATCAACCAGATATCAAGTAGTGTCTCTCAGTCTCTGGAGTTGAGCCAGATTCTGGATACCGCCATTGACAACGTTATGGATTGCATGCAGGTTGATATTGGCCAGATATTTCTTCTTGACGAAAAAACGAGGAAGCTCAACCTGGTCGTATACAGGGGCGCGCCTGTAGAATTTGCTCAGGGTGTGGATAGCATTGATATCGGCGAAGGTTTCAACGGCAGGGTAGCTGAGTCAGGAGAGCCGCTGTTTGTCGAGAACGCCTCCAAAGACCCCAGATTAACCAGAGAAGTAGTAAGCAAATACGGTATAAGCTCTCTTCTCAGTGTCCCGCTGAGTTCCAAAGGCAAGGTAAACGGTACTCTATGTGTAGCCACGCACCACCACCGTATTTTCCAGCAAGGGGAAGTAGAAGTACTTACAGCTATCGGAAATCAAATCGGCGTTGCCGTCGAGAATGCGCGCCTTTATCAGGAGCAGCAAAAGGTTACAGAGGAGCTGAGGGCAATGCAGCAGAACCTCCGCTACTATTTGCAACAGGCTACCCGGGCACAGGAAGAGGAAAGAAAACGCATTTCGCACGAGCTGCATGATGACACTATACAGTCTCTGGTTGTGCTATCGCGGCAGCTGGACTCTCTTGCTTCCAGTGAAGAAGGACTGTCTGAAGAGAACCGCCAGCGCCTGGAAGAGCTATGGCAGCAGACGGATAATATCCTGCGGGAACTGCGCCGTTTGAGCCAGGACCTTCGCCCGGCGGCGCTCGACCGCCTGGGACTGCTGCCGGCGCTGGAGTGGCTGGCTTCCAACGTTACCGACCATTCCGGAATAGCCACTGAAGTAAAGGTGGTCGGTAAGGAACGCCGCCTTACCGAGGAAGCGGCAATCGCCCTCTTCCGTATAACTCAGGAAGCGATGAGAAACGTCTGGCGGCACTCCGGGGCAACAAAAGCCGAAATCACCGCTGAGTTTAACGAGAGCAAAACAAAGGTAACTATCGGCGACGACGGCAAAGGCTTCGACATCCCCGGGGACATAACCGACCTCGCTAAAGCCGGCAAGCTCGGGCTGACCGGGATGCAGGAGAGGGCACAGTTAATCGGCGGTACGCTGGCCATACAATCTCAGCCGGGCAAAGGCACCAGTATCACCGTGGAACTACCGTCCAGCAGCTAGACCCCGTATTCCGCAATTCACAACAACGTAATCGCCTCAACGGATACCCGGAAAACTCCGGCCTGTAAGGGCAGGCGAACCCGGACAGTAACTTGACATAACTTCGCCAACCCGACTCCCCCCGATTGACGGAATTCGGCGTCCTGCCATATACTGCACTGAGCCGTACCTTTATCACCGGAAGAGCAACTCACAATGTCAGTCAACCAATCGAACTACAGATGGTACATACTGGCGCTGATAGTAGTGACCAGCACCTTTGTATCGGCAATGCCGTTTTCCTGCCTGCCGTCCCTCTTCCAGGAGATGGCTGAAGACCTGGGACTGAGCCTGGTACAGGTAGGCAGCATCTGGGGTACCGTCAGCCTGGCCGGCGTCTTTTTCAGCATTATTGCCGGCTTGCTCGG